>JADJRL010000003.1:300000-450000 GCA_016712225.1 Candidatus Defluviibacterium haderslevense
CATTACCCCACCAGTTCTTCTTTTTTTCAAGGATAATTTTGGTTCCGTTTTGCCATGATTTTAATTCGTAGGCACCTGCACCGGTTATTCGCTCACGACAAAAAGCGGCAGATTGAAATGTTTCGGCAAAAGATTTCAGTGCATTCCATTTTTCGGTTGAATATCCGGTAGAATCATTATGTACCAATTCAGGAATATTGTATCGATCCATGATATGATTGGGATCGTAATCATGAGCCGGATAAATATTGAAATTACCGCTTAATTCCTGACTCAACATATAATTTTTAGCAATTGATATTTTGAATGTCTTTGAATTTTTTGGATCAATTTCGACATTCTGTATATTTTTAAATGATCCCCGCCAGGTTCCATTCTTGACATGCGGATTTAAAGCTGCTTTAACAGTAAAGGCAATATCAATACCTGAGACTGGATGACCATCACTGAAAACAGCATGATCCAGAATTTGATATTCATATTGTACCGTTGTATCATTGAGTATAGTAGCAGGTGACATACGCTGCACCATTAATGGTGACAATTCAAGATGATCTGGATTGAATTCAAACAGAGGTGGCATGATGAAACCTTCTATCTGTGTCGCCACTGAAGATTGAGAAACGATGGGATTTAAACAATCGGGCTCCTCCGCTACTCTAATTTTCAAGACGAAACCTTTGTCTTTCTGATTCCCCGTACATCCCATACCATTAAGAAATATATAAACTGATAATAGGGATAAAAAAATAAATCTACTGGTTCGCATAATCTGCATTTAATTTGTATGCCACTAAAGTATGGCTTTATCATGGTATCTAACGCAGAGAAGTATAAAATTCTTATTATAGGAGGCAGTGGTTTAATAGGAAGAGCCCTAACAGAGCATTTGGAACACCAAGGTCATGAGGTAAGTTGGTTAGGACGCCATGCCAACCATACCTCTCATAGGAAGTCTTATGAGTGGGATCTACAAGCTGGAACCTATGATCCACATGCCTTTCAAGATGTAGATATATTTATCAATTTAGCTGGCTCTTCAATCTCAGATGGATTGTGGACCGCAAAAAAAAAACTGGATATTCTAAACTCTAGAACAGCTGCGATAGAGCTCTTGTTAATAGGTCTCCACTCATCAGCCAACCGTCCCCAACTTATTATTAATGGCAGTGCTATTGGCTATTATGGCTCACAACCTTTAGCAAAACTTGATGAATCGAGCTCCCCCGGATCCAATGATATCCTTAGCCAAATCGTCAAAAAATGGGAAGCAAAAGCTGAAGATTTATCCTCCTATACCGAACGCTTGGTTATAGCTCGTACAGGACTTGTGCTGAGTAATAAAGGAGGATTGTGGACAAAATTATTGATGACTAAAGTTATCAGATTGTTTAATTGGTTTGGGAATGGCCATCAAATGTATTCTTGGATACACATTGACGATTATTGTAAGGCTATATCTTTTATCATAACACACCAATCCATATGCGGACCTGTTAATCTCACTTCACCCAACCCTTGTTCTCAAAAAAATTTGATACAAAGCATTAGAGCCAACTTGCATTCTATATCTTTTGGTTTTGCCATTCCAGTTTTTGCCCTCAAAATGTTTCTTGGTGATCTAGCTTCGATGTTGATGACTGATGCTTGTGTGTTGCCCAACAAATTGGTCCAACAGGGATTTCAATTCGATTATCCAACTATTGATCAAGCTGTTCAGAAATTAATGAAATCCATATACTAATTTAACTGTGGTTGAAACCATATTAATTCAAAGGTTTGATTCATCAAGTATTTGATTTCATTTTGAAAATCATATTATAAATTATTTTTATTTATAATACTCTGGTTACAAATTTACTATTTTTGAATTTGATTCTCTGGAACTGTTTTATATTTTTATTGCTACATTCGATCAAATATAACTTAAAAAAAATGATTTATAAAAAATTAGCCTTCCAGTTATTTTGGATGATAGTTCCCCTCAGTTGGTGTGTGTCTCAGAATTGGAAAGACCATTACCATTTTAACCCCCAACAAACCTTGAATAGAATCAAATTTTTAGATGGCATGACGGGCTTTACTGCTGGTAGTCTTTATAATGGTTCCACGGAAAATATTCATATAACGCATGATGGAGGGAAGACTTGGACCGATGCTAGTTCAGGATATACGGCCATGCGTTTCATGGATATTTTTATTCAGGATCAATCCACTATTTTTATGAGTGGCAATGAAGGTTTGGTGATCAGATCCAAAGATGGTGGTAAGAGTTGGCAAACGATGAATACGAATACCAAAGAACAACTCTGGGGTATATACTTTATAAGTTCTGAAATTGGTTTTGCTGTCGGGTCAAACGGAATTATTATTCGTACTAAAAATGGCGGGAACGATTGGGAGACTATACCCATCGGAATAAATAATTTGTTTTATGATGTGTATTTTACACCAAAAGGTATTGGATTTGCATCCGGATCAAACACCTTGTGGAAAACTGATGATCTGGGTCTGAGTTGGTATCCAATTGCAGATTTTCCATTTGAAGCGCCTGCAGATTGGATCAGATGCATTAAGATGGTAAATGAAAAAGTAGGTTTTGCCTGCGCTGATATTGGTAGAATATATAAAACCGAAGATGGTGGGGATCATTGGGAACGATTGGCATCCGGTGTACAAGAACCTTTATTTGATCTCGATTTTGTGGATGAATTACATGGCATTGTTTGTGGTTTCAACGGTACTATTTTGAAGACTGATGATGGTGGACTTTCGTGGACTCCAATGATAAGCCCATTAGGCATCGAACATTTATATTCCATTGATTTAATTTCAAAAGACTTAGGATTTATTTGTACACATACAGGACGAATATTAAAACTAAATATGGCAAGTGGAACTCATTTGGCAAATAAAGACTTAATAACCATGTATCCCAATCCATGCACAAATTATATTAAGTTACAATTAAACAATGTAACGCAATCTGAAGTAAAACAAATAAATATTTGCACAATAAACGGATCTATTAATCCAGTTCAAGGTCTCTGGTTAAATAATCGCGAATTACAGATCAATATTCCCATAGGATGTGTTGGAATGGCTACAATTCAAATAGAGTCAGAGCATAAAATTATTACGGTCCCTATAATCATTTTAAATGCTGAATAACAATATTGGAAAGTTAGATTATTGTTAAACATTTATTAGTTTGTACCTTAAAATATATCAATAAAAAAGGACCTTGAATTAAATCAAAATTCAAGGTCCATTAGTTTATAAAAATAAATGAAATAGAATATTTTAACTTTAGTAAAACAATCTACTGTTATTCAATTTATCAATGAATTAATTCTTTATTCCAATTGATCCGTAATATATTTTCCAAGGACCTTTCCAGCTTTAGCATAACTCTCTGCAACTCGACTCGTGACATCATAATCATTTCCACCAAACTGTGATCCGGGAACATTCTTCAAAAAGCCAGATGCCAAAACGGCTTTCGTTTTATTGTCAATAAATTTAATGATGAAATCACAGTATGCCGGTTTCTTCATGACCCCAATGTTGAATCCAGGTTCGAATTTTGTTGTTTCCAATACGACTGTAATATTGGTATTTTCCTTTTTCAAAAATAACTTATCCAATTTTTCAACATGTTTATTGAGTAACTCTTCAAATTTAGGTTCGAAAGATGCTTTGCGGTCGGCTTTCCAATTGACTAACCATTTATCACCTTTACCTTTTTCCTTTTTATTTTGTTCTGCTACTTTTTCTTGAATATAATCTTCTTCTTTGTCGAATTTGCCCACAGACATATTGCTATAATCATATTCGGTATTAATGAATTTTTCATTTTTTAAAAATTTCAAATCCTTCCCTGATTCCCATCTGATTTTTTGGGCTTCAACCATTAGGCTACAACTTAAAATAAGTGTTACGAGTGCAAATAATTTCATTTTATTTAGTTTTAGTGAGTTGCTAAATTACGAAGAAATCTTAAGAAAACATTAAATCCAGCTCAAATCTATAATTTGAAGTTTTATTTCCATATTAATTTTTTATCTTGTAGCGTTAAATGATTTATATGAAGCGATCAGAATTTTTAAATAAGTTCCGCCCTACGCTGGAACAAGCCCCAATGCCTCCAGCTTCGCTGGATCCCTATTCCGGACCGTGGACTAGGACACAGGTAACCCATCTTTTAAGGAGAACTCAGTTTGGACTTCGCAAAACAGATGTGGATGCTTTCTTAGCTTTAGGCGTAAATGGCGCAGTTGGTAAACTTTTAGATGCGTCTAATGATGCTTTACCCTCACTTCCATTAAATGTCTACAGCACAGCGCAAGATCCTGATCCCAGTACACCTTTTGGCCAGACCTGGGTAAATGCCCCAGTTACTACAGTTATACCACCACAATATTATCAAGCACGAACCGATACTTTGAAAGCCTGGTGGGTTGGTAATATGATCAATCAAAAGACTACCCTTACAGAAAAGATGACTCTCTTCCTATTTAACCTGATCCCTGTAGAAGCAGATTCTGTTCAAATAGCACAGGTTACTTATGATTATTATGCTCTCTTGAGAAATAATTGCTTGGGTGATTACAAAAAAATATTAAAACTTATTTCTGTTCATCCTGCCATGCTTAAATATCTGAATGGTAGTTTGAATGCCAAAGGTGCGCCAGATGAAAATTTTGGAAGAGAGTTACAAGAATTATTCACCATAGGAAAAGGCCCGGATTCTAAATACACAGAAGATGATGTAAAGGCAGCAGCCAAAATTTTAACCGGATATAGAATCAATCCACTCACGAATCCTGTTAGTTATTACTTTGATTTTAATGCGCATGATTTATCTGTTAAGCGCTTTTCTTCATTTTACAATAATACCACGATCAATGGGAAGTTCGGCCCTGCAGGTGAACAAGAATTAGATGAACTCATCACCATGTTGACGAACCACATTGAGACATCCAGACATTTTTGTAGAAAATTATATCAATTTTTTATTTATTATGATATTACTCCGGATGCTGAACAAAATTTTATTCGTCCCCTTGCAGATTTTTTTAAATCATCAGGTTTTGATATTAAAAAAACTATAGAAACATTATTTAAATCTCAGCATTTCTACGATTCATTGAATACTGCTTGTGTTATAAAGAGTCCTTTGGATTATGCTATTGGAATTTGTAAAGAATTTAGTGTTCAATTTCCAAACAACACTATCCCATTAGATCAATATATCGCTTGGGGAACAATAACCAGTTTAGCTGCGTATCAGGGATTAAACATAGCAGATCCTCCTGCAGTTGCCGGATGGCAGGCATGGTACCAAGCACCACAGTTTCATGAGATTTGGATTAATGCTGACTCATTGGCAAGTAGAAACAGGGTGGCTGAAAATATTACGAGCGCTAAAGGGATACAATATAATGCCGTGACCATATTAAAAATGGATCCGACCATACTAACAGCTCAATTTTCTAATCCGGAAAATGCTCTAGAATTGGTCAAAGAAGCGGTAGATTTTATTTATAATTTTAAACTCTCGGATACTTCCTATCTGTATTTTAAAAATTTCTTGATATCAGGACTTCCAAATGATTCTTATTGGACCGAAGCATGGTTGGATTTCAAGGGCAACCCAAATGATCCGGTTAAAAAGAATACCGTGAGTACTCGTCTAAGTGCTATGTATCGCGAAATAATCAGTCAGGCAGAATATCATCTTTCTTAATACAGATTAAAAATTAAAAAAATGAAACGTCGTAAATTTATAAAAAGTGCAGCTGCAGCAGGTATTGTAGTTCCTACGATGATCAATGGGATTCCCCTTCAGGCACACAGCACGAATCAATGGTTAAGTACCGTTCTTAATCCAAGTGTAGAAACGGACCATGTGTTGGTTATCATCCAAATGAATGGTGGAAATGATGGATTGAATACAGTAGTACCTTTAGATCAATTATCCAAACTAAATGTGGCCCGTCCAAACGTAGTACTTAAGGATGCCAATATTCTAAAATTAAATGGAACAACTAAAGTTGGCTTGCACCCGTCTCTGACCGGATTTCAAACTTTATACAATGAAGGCAAACTCAATATACTTCAATCAGTAGGTTATCCTTCACCCAATTTTTCCCATTTTGCTTCTACAGATATTTGGGCAAGTGGTCGTAATTCAGATCAATTTCTGGATACCGGTTGGGTAGGACGATATCTCAATGAAGAGTTTCCCGGTTTTCCATTAGACTATCCAAATGCTGTCAATCCGGATCCTTTAGCTGTTCAAATTGGCGGGAATATTCCATTAATGTTTCAGGGACCGGTGGCTCAAATGTCAATGAATGTGGGCAATCCTGATATTTTCGGAGCATGGCCCAATGGTATCAGTGATCCAACTGATGGTACACCAAAAGGAAAAGAGCTCAATTTCATTCGTACCATTTCACGACAATCTAAATCATTTGCTGATGCGCTTATTCAAGGATATTTAAAAGGAAATAATGTAGCCAACTACCCTACTAATAATTATTTGGCAGACACGCTTAAAGTAGTTGCCAGAGTTGTAAAAGGCGGTATGAAAACACGAATGTTTTTAGTAAGTATTGGTAATTTTGATACACATGCTGATCAGGTTGATAGTGCAGGAACTCACATAGGTGCACACGCTAATTTATTAAAATTATTGGGAGATGCCGTATTGGCATTTCAACGTGATCTAGAAGCCATGAATCTTGCGGATCGAGTAATCGGGATGACCTTTTCTGAATTTGGAAGACGAATCAAATCCAATGATAGTAATGGTACGGATCATGGGGCCGCTGCACCTTTGTTTGTATTTGGTAAAAAAATCCAGGGGGGTGTTGTGGGTGCCAATCCAATACTTCCGGCTGTAGCTACGGTGGATGATAATGTACCCATGCAATATGATTTTAGATCGGTGTATTCATCCATATTGAAAGATTGGTTTTGTGTCAAGGAACCTGAATTACAAAACATCATGTTGAAGACCTATCAGAATCTTCCAATCGTCAAAAATGAATGTTCCAATGTATCCATTGATGAACACCAAAAACTAGAGTCTGAGCTTACTATAATTGCTTACCCTAATCCAATGGTCACACATACAGAGATCAAAGTAAAAACTGCACGAGGATACACCCAAATACAATTAATAGATGCCTTAGGTCGCTTGTGTAAAATCGTTCATGCTGGCCGATTAGATGAGGGATCTCATACCTTCAGATTAAATAACGATACTTTTGCTCCGGGAAATTATTATTTAAGAATCCAACAGGGTAATGCCCAAAAAGTAGAACCCTTGATGATCGTATTATAATGCATAAAACGAAAGCATCATTTTATTTTTAAACTTAAACTTTTTATATGAATTTATTAAAAAACATGTTTTTGATTTTTGGTCTTTTAGTATTCATTGGCAGAAATAATGTTAACGCCCAATTGAATTCTAATTTAATGCCAGTAGCCAGTATTGATCGGGAAATTTCTCTTTCCAATTATGCCCCACCTTCTCTAATGGAAAAAGATAAATGTTCCAAATTTAAAAAAATGAAAGGCATTGGTATGGGATTGATGATCGGAGGTGGTGCCTCATTAGTTCTTGGAACAACGCTATTTGTAATTGGTGTAGCAAGTGCAATTGATGATCCCAACGACCCCAATGTTGAAGTTAGTGATGAAAACATTGGCTTGCTCGCAGTAGGTTATGTAGGTATGGTATTCGGTGTTGCTGGACTGGCTTCAGGAATTCCATTAACCATCATAGGAAAAAATAAATCAAAACAATATTGTGATAAAAAAACAAGCAGCTTGAATTTAGTTCCAACTCAGAAAGGAGTCGGTTTACAATTATCCTTTTAAAAAAAATTGTATTGCAACGCCCTTTGCAATATGGAGAGATATTTTTGAACATTTAATAATAAACACTATGAGAAACCTAAAACTTACCTTATCCGTATTTTACTTTATTTTATTTACTTTTTTAAATTATGTAAATGCTCAGTCTTTGACAACCAGTACAGATAAGATTGAAGATCATTTAAGTATGTATTCCTATCAACATCAAGCCAACCTGAAAGTTATTGACAACAAATGCAAGTTCTATAAAAGGATTAAATATATAGGTACTGGATTAATAGCTTCAGGAAGTTTAGTTTTAGTTACTGGTATAGTAAGAGCCGAACGAGCTGATCCTGTTTTTAATTTTTTTTCAGAAACAGAATTAACACCTGATGAAAAACATGAAAATAGTTTGTTTGTGGCTGGAGTAGGAATTTCATTACTTGGCGTAGCTTGTCTCGGAGTAGGCATACCCTTTGCCATAGTTGGAAAAAGAAAATCCAAGCAATATTGTAATCCAAAAACAAATAGCTTGAGTTTAATTACTACCTCTAAGGGTCTGGGATTGCATTTGTCGTTTTAGGAGGATATTCTCCTTGAATTTCTGTGCATGACATTGTAATTGTTTCCTATAATTATAGATTAGTCTCGAATTCAATCTCAATTCGTGAATTATTATCATTCTTTTTATATATTTGAATTGTCAAAGACAATATATAAATTAATTTGATTGATTAGTTCATTAACGAAACGAAATATACTTATAATTATAGGCACTTCTATAATGCTTAAGTTATCTTATTTGATGTTTGCTTATACTTTAAATGGCAATGCCGAAATTATTTCAATTAATGGGTATATAGACATTATAAAAAGAAATGATGTTGGGTGGTATGAACGAATATCATCAAATTGGTATCCAAAGATAAGTGACATTCGAGATTTAGGCTATAGTGAAGGAGCGAATTTCAAACAAAGTGAATGGGCTTTTTTCCCTTTTTATCCAGGATTAAATCGGTTTACAAGTAATGTTCTTCATATTCCATTTAATATTAGTGGGCTATTATGGTCTCTGATATTTTCCACTTTAACCTTTATTGGTTTTTATTGGTTTTGTGAGTTATTGATAAAAGATATTTCTAAAGCGTTTTATGCTACCTTGATCTTCATGATTTACCCATTTCATTACTATTTTTCAATGATGTATACAGAAGCTTTATTTTTAACTTTTCTAATTTATTCATTTATTGCAATATATTATAAAAAGGAATTGGTATTACTTGTGTTATTGATTCCATTAACCTTGGTCAGGCCAAATGGAATTTTTATGGTAATTCCTCTGTACTTATTTTTTTTGGAAACCCGCAAAGGGATCATAGACAGACATATAATTTGGCAAACATTAATTAACAAGGAAATCATGATTCGATCGTTAATATTTTTAATGGCACCTATTTGTTTTATTTTGTATTGTTTATATCAAAAATATATGACAGGTCAGTATTTTGCATTCTCAATAGCACAGATTGGATGGTATAAAAAATTAACATTCCCACTATTATCTTTTTTTAGATCAGGTGATTTTCAAAGTCAGTTCAACTCAATGTACACTTTGGTTGTTTGTAGTATATCATTCTTTAGTTTCAAAAAAATTTCATTAAGTCTTAATGTGCTGATATGGCTGAGTCTCTTGATCCCATTAAGCAGTGGATCGATGATATCAATGCAACGGTATATAAGTGTTATTTTTCCAATTACAATTTTAGTTAGCAGTTATTTTTATCAATTTAAATTCAAGTATGCTGTTGTTGCTATATTTTTTGCATTACATTTATTTGTATTTAGTTATTGGTTGAATTCTAATCCCTTTAGTTATTAGTTGTTGCGCAATAATAGTATTTGATATATTTTCAAAATGAAAATCAAACATTACACTATAACATATTATAGAAAGTAGATTACATATGGAAAAAATCGAAGCATCAGAGTCAGCTTATTTATACATCGCACTTTCCCAAATTCCATCAGCTGGTCATGGCCTTTATACTTTGATTGATATTTATAAAGAAGAAATCATTGCAAAATATAAAGGACGCATTTTAACTTCAGATCAAATTAAATTTAGAGTTGAACGAGGTCGAGATCAGTATTTTATCAATTTGCCTAATGGTAGTATTCTGGATTCTATGGATCATAAGTGTTTTTCAAAATATGCCAATGATGCAACTGGCAAATCCGTTTCTTCTTTTAAAAATAATGCAAAAATAACTTTAGATGATGAAGATCATGTGTGTTTAATAGCCCTTAGGAATATAAAATCCGGAGAAGAAATATTCTGCAGCTATGGCTCCTCTTATTGGAAAAAACATGGTAAATAATCCCGATTGACCAAACATTGGATACTAAATTTTATGTTCAGTATGATTCAATCGGTATCTAAATAATTTCTACTACCTTTGTTAGCAAACAAACATATCATGCGTAAATTGTTCATAATTATTACTTTTATATTCGTTTTTGGATTAGGATATAGTTCTAATCTACTTTTTTCAAAATCATCAAAAATAAATACTCCTATGAAAAGAGTTACAGGTATTGGCGGAATATTTTTTAAATGCAATGATCCAAATACCTTAAAGGAATGGTATCAAAAACATTTGGGACTCCAAACTGATGAATATGGAACCAATTTTGAATGGTTCCAAGGGGCAGATAGTACAAAAAAAGGAAGCACGCAATGGAGCCCTTTTACTGAAGCTACCACTTATTTTGAACCTTCGAAGAAAGATTATATGATCAATTACAGAGTAGAAAATCTGGAGTGGTTGGTAGAACAATTAAAAAACGAGGGCGTTACCATTTTAGATAAAATTGAATCCTTTGACTATGGAAAATTTGTTCATATTCTGGATGGGGAAGGTAATAAAATTGAATTATGGGAACCCAAAGATGAGGAATACGATAAGATAATTATAGGGCGAACTAAGTAATAGGTTTGTTTATCCCAATGTTTTGGAGAATAATTGTTGATCAAACTTAGATTTAATTTATTCTTTTTGGGCTAATATAATTTGAGTCATTGATCTTGAATTTTTTCATTTAATTTTCGGTAATTATGTCTTATCCATTTCAAATAAAGTCCCTTGCGGAATACCACTTGGCATACCAAAAAAGCATTGAAGATCCTTCTGATTTTTGGGCTGATGTTGCATCTCATTTTGTTTGGAAAAAAAAATGGGATCATGTTTTAGAATGGAATTTCGAAGAACCAAATATTAAATGGTTTATCAGTGGCAAACTCAACATAACAGAGAATTGTTTGGATCGTCATTTAGAGTCCAGGGGCGATCAGGTCGCATTGATTTGGGAACCGAATGATCCTAATGAACCTCATCGAAGTTTTACTTATCGAGAACTTCACTTTAGAGTCATGCAATTTGCCCATGTTTTGAAGAATAATGGAGTTAAAAAATCAGACCGCATTTGTATTTACATGGGCATGGTTCCTGAACTTGCCATTGCCGTTTTAGCATGTGCAAGAATAGGAGCTATACATTCTGTTATTTTTGGTGGGTTCAGCGCTCAGAGTATAGCTGATCGATTACAAGACGCCCAAGCCACATGCATTATAACTTGCGATGGTGCTTTCAGGGGCAATAAAATCATTCCATTAAAAAACATCATTGATGAGGCACTCATTGAATGCGATTTTGTAAAAAAAGTCATAGTCCTTTCTCGAACCCAAACTCCTGTTTCTATGATTAAGGGTCGCGATGAATGGTGGGAAGATGAAATTTCTAAAATCGAGGCACTAGGTAATCCTTATTTTCCTGCTGAAGAAATGGATGCAGAAGATATGCTCTTTATTCTTTACACATCCGGTAGTACCGGTAAACCAAAAGGTGTGGTTCATTCCTGTGCGGGATACATGATTTGGACCACCTACACTTTTGTAAATGTTTTTCAATATAGTCCTGGTGATGTTCATTTTTGCACTGCGGATATTGGTTGGATCACTGGACATAGTTATATAGTTTATGGGCCATTAAGTGCAGGTGCCACTTCCTTAATGTTTGAAGGCATTCCTACATGGCCAGACGCAGGAAGATTTTGGGATATCGTAGATAAATATAAAGTCAATATCCTGTATACCGCCCCAACTGCTATCCGTAGTTTGATGGCATTTGGAGTTGAACCTTTAAAAGGTAAAAACTTATCTTCACTAAAAATTTTAGGAACTGTTGGAGAACCCATAAACGAAGAGGCGTGGCATTGGTATGATCGACAAATTGGAAAAAACAAATGTCCCATTGTAGACACCTGGTGGCAAACCGAAACGGGTGGATGTTTGATTTCGAATTTAGCAGGTATTACTCCTGCTATTCCAGGTTGGGCTACACTACCTTTACCAGGAATACAACCCATTTTAGTGGATGAACACGGACATGAAGTAATAAAAAAAGATGAACACGGAATATTAAAAGGTAATTTGTGTATTAAAGCACCATGGCCATCTATTCTACGCACGACTTATGGAGACCATGAACGATGCAGAATCAATTATTTTGCAACTTATAAGGATTTGTATTTTACCGGTGATGGTGCCTTGAAAGATGAACATGGAAATTATAGAATTACAGGCCGTGTTGATGATGTATTAAATATTAGCGGACACAGAATTGGAACTGCAGAAATTGAAAATGCTATTAACATGCATGCAGGTGTGGTTGAGAGTGCTGTCGTAGGTTATCCTCACGATATTAAAGGTCAAGGTATTTATGCCTTTGTAATCTATAACAGCGCCCATGATAATGAACAATTAACACGACAAGATATTAACATGACCGTTGCAAAAGTCATTGGCGCTCTTGCTAAACCAGATAAAATTCAATTTGTAAGAGGACTTCCCAAAACCCGAAGTGGAAAAATTATGCGGCGAATCTTACGAAAAATAGCCGAAGGTGAAATACATCATCTGGGTGATACCACCACGCTATTGGATCCGGATATTGTAGAAGAAATTAAGGATGGAAAGATTTTGTAATTAAAATTAGTTTCTAAAAATATCGCTAATTAAAATAAAAAAGGGGACGAATGAACATCCCCTTTTTATTAAGACTGCGAAAGGTATTCGATCAATTATTGCTTAATTATTTTTTGTTGAGTCGTTGTATTGTTTGATTTTATATTCAATATATAAACTCCTTTATGTTGGAATACTTCAGATTTTATTTTTCTTTGGGTTTGATTTTTAAAATCATCGATAAATTCTGAATAAATACACTTACCATCCAAATCAAATATTTGAACTTGTGCCTGATTTGTATTTCCAGAGTACAAACTGTAATTTAAATCACCAGAAAACGGATTGGGACTAACATCTATCATCATTTGATTGGAATCGGTAATATTATGTACATCCGTAATGGTTTTAATTACAATGGTGGGTTCTGACAATTCAACATCATCTCCTATTACAAATAAAGGAAATGGATATGAATTCGCAAAAATAGCATCTTTAACATTACCATTTTCTTTAGCCAAAACCTTAATTCTTAAAAAACCATTTTCAATCTTAAATAAATCTGCTTCGGAACTTAACAACAAACCTCTCCAATCTCTTGAATTAATAATGTAATCATTATTCTTAGATAAATTTAAATAAGGAGAACTCAATTCTAGAATTTCAATTTTACTTGGATCAAATATTTGACCTAACTGCATTCCATAAATATTATATGCCTGATTGGTACGCATCCAAATATCATATACATTACCTTGAACCATCTCAAAATCATCCATAGTAAAACTAAATTTCAAGTTAGAACGCTTTTCATTATTTTCTTTACCGAAATAAATAGAATTTCCATTAATGTCTCCCTTTTTTACAGGAACTATATCAATATCAAATCTAGGAAGTCCTGTCAATTCCAAATCTTTAATCAACTTTGGATTTGATATATCTGTATTATAAAAGGCTACATCATTAGGGCAACTAAACTTAGTATCGATTCCCAATATTAATTTACGCATATCGAATAAATCGAATAAATTAATGTGATTATCACAGTTGACATCAGCAGCAATTTCTTCATATTTATTGAATATTGATATTCCAAACATTCGTTTTACAACTTGAACAAAATCATAAGTCGATACTCCATTAAGTGGATTATTAACGATTATTCTTGGTTGTAAATAACCAGAAGGAATATGAGCAGCTGTATCAACACAAACACTATAATTTAAATTCGGGTAACCCAATGGATTAGCACATGATGCCAAGGGGTGCGTGTTGTCATTAATGGTATAAACAATTTTCGTTGGACTTACTATAGGTTGTAAATGATAATTTCTGTATACACCACCGACTAAGTGTTTATAATTACTTTTAGTTCCCTTCTCTTGTAAATCAAGTGTAAAAATACAAGAATTCTGATTTCCGGATTGATCTGTCACGTATAATTGAAGACTGATAGATCCTAAATCTGCTTGCGTAAATTTTTTACTGACAATTCTTCCATTAGGATCAAATGAAAATTTAACAGCACTGCAATTATCATAACTTCCTGCATCTGCATCACTAGCATTAAGTAAAAATTCCCCAAATGGATTTAAAGCCCCACTTAATCTTTCAAAACAAATTGCAACAGGTGAGATACTGTCACTACTACAATTTACTTTAATTACTTGATCATGTTGAAATGACTCACTAGTACACCAATTGTAAACAGTCCAATGTCTTATTACTTTATAAATCAAACCACATCCAGATACTTCAGCGATAAGAATATTATCTTCATATTTATACCCCATATAATTAGCACAAACACTAGATATTATCGGTATCCCTGTATATAACGGACTTGGCGTATTTGCTGAATCTCTAGCCCAGTTATCATTACAATTCAAAGATGGTAAATCTATATTATCATAGTTTCTTAGGTTGGCAAATAATTTAGTAGCTGATCTATTAAAAATGATTTTTTGGGTACATGTTATGGTTTCGGTTCCACCAATAAATGCTGTCCACTTTCTATTGATTTGACCTGCGTTTGAATGGTTACAATCAAAGGTCATGTTTTCATCTTCATAGACTACTTTCACATAGGGGCACCCCGTTTCATACGTCACAAGATATTTATTTGGACTTGTAATGGCATCAACGAGATAATGACTTGGCCAAGGATATCCTATAAATTCAGGTCGAATTTCTTGGGCACATTGTACAATGATATCTGAACATTGAAATTCAAATCGCTTCTTAGGATCACAGACACTATTGATTAATAAATTGACGTTTCCCCAACAAGAGTTTCCTGTATTCAAATCCGTGACCAAGTATTGAAAACTTTTTGGTAATAATTCATCAATCAGATTCAAAGCTTGCTTTTGATGATTTGCATCAAAATATTCATACTTGAAATTGTGATCATAACACCAAGATCCCTCAAGAAATAAGTCAGGATCTACGCTCAATTGTTCTCCTGGATTTATGGTTATATTTATAAGATCGTTGCAAACCATTGAAGGAGTACATTTTGCTATTTGAAATTGCGCATTTTGACTTGTATAATTCCCACTTGCATCAGTAGCATAGACCGTTAAGGTCATTGGGAATGGATCATTTCTACTGATTAACTTTTCAAAGTCATTGACATTTTGCGAAAATGAAAATCGCAAATTTCCAAAAGAAGTACAATTATCTGCACAGGCAGTAACCAATTCTGTAGCTTCCAAGCGGTAACTAGCGGCTTGATCCAAATTTACAGTGTATAATGATTTAGTAAATAAAATGGGCGATTCCAGGTCGGGATTACAATTCTGAGCTATAATTTCATTATTAAAGAAATAGATCCCAAAAAAGAAAAAACAGAAAATTTGAATTAAGTGTGTAACATTTTTCATAGTTAAAACATTGAAGTGATTTGTAAATTAATAAAACATTTAATTAGAGTATCATTTAAGTTTGTAAAATATTCCGAATTGTATTTGAAAAGATCCATGTTTTTCCCGGATCGAGTGATCACGATCGCCCCAGGATTGAAACTCATCATTTCTTGACAATCCAATATTCAAATTTAAATCATCTTTTATACCATATACTACTTCCATTCCATAACGATAGCTGCATGACACTGGGAAAAAAGTTACATTTTTTCCATATTCAGACAATGCAAATGGATCTTGTTCTGAATCGACAACTCGACCATTAAAGGATTGATAAATAGGAATTGCAATTCCTAGATGCGGTTGAATGGTCCATCTAGAATTCAATAAAAATTGATAAGTCAAATATATGGGAATATTAAATTGACTCCTGTGGTTAAAATGGTTTCGATTTACATTTCTATACTGAGTTACCGAAATGGTCCCTGTATCATATGAACTTACAGATTGAGCATTAATTTTTTCAAGTATGACTTGGCCATGTAAATTTGTTTTTACAGTGTCCTTGAATTGTTGATGAAAACCAATAGTTGCCTGACTCCATTCAAAGCCAGCTCTAAGTGAAACATGATTGTAAATTTTATGCTGTGCTAAACATTGAATGCTAATCAAATCTATTGCTTTTTCTGTTTTTTGCCTTTCTGATAACAATTCAGATTCGCTCTTCAATGTTTGGAAGAGCCGTCCATAAGAGATATTAGTTCCTATAGCGAAATTCGTTCTTAGTTTAGATCCTTGCCCTGTTTTAAAATCATCATTCTTAATAGTCAAATCTAACTTTAAGTAAGGCAATTGATGATGATCATTTATATAAGAAAATTTTGCTTCCAAAACTGGCAATATATAATTAATATTATGATTTACATCTGATACCTCCAATTGTTGATAATAAGTATTCACAGGTTCATTTTGTGTAACCTTGGCATACCCCATAACCATTGGATTCTTGTTTGTCTCTGAATGATGTAAAGCGCCTTCGAAAGTACTTGATTCATTTGATATTATTGTTTCCTTCCCAGCTGATATTAATGGATCAGGATCCAAGAATTCCTTCACCGAAGTCTTAACTGTTTTATAATGATTTATTGCTCCTTTTACACGTTTTACATTAAATGTCTTGTCTTCAAATTTAGAAGTGAGTTGTTCTTGTTTGGATTCATTAGCCGATTGAATTGTTGTGATTTGATGTGTGGATTGTTTAATATTCTGTTTATTGTCGAATGCATTAGACCCCTTAATTGTACCTTCGACATCACCACGATTAACTATAGAAATAAGCTGTAACTTATCACTTAAATGTATAGAATATATTCCTAATCCGATTAAAATCAATGGTAGAAAAATCCAATAAACAAAACGCCTTTTCCTTTTATTGGTTTGAATTTTTGGCAATAACAAATCCCACTCTTGATCTTTATCAAAAGAATCAGATGCCTTGTCCAGTTTTTTATTTAACCAATGATCAAATAATGAATTTTTCATATTTTGTAGAATAAAGTGTTTCTAATTTATTTTTTAAATAAGCACGAGCCCTAACCAATTGAGACCTCGAAGTACTTTCCTGAATCTGTAATGCTTCTGCAATTTCATGATGACTTAAATGTTCAAAGACAAATAAATTTAATATGATTCTATATCCATCAGGCATTTTTTGAATTTCTTTCAATATTTCTTCTTGATGGATCAGATCAAGGTCTTCATGAATATGTCCCTTCTCTTCAAGATCATATTGATCCAATTCGACGTATTGAATTTTTTTGGACTTAAAATGAGTGAGAATACAATTTTTTGCAATTCGATATACCCATGCATTCAATTCACCTTTAGAGACATCATATTGATCGAGATGTTTAAATACCTTAATATAGGTCTCCTGAAATAAGTCCCGAACTTCTTCAGGATCTGAACTATACCTTTTACAAGTTTGATTAATCTTTTCTGAAGTCATATCAAAGATCTTTCTTTGGGCCCTTGCATCATGGTCCAAACAAGCTTTAATTATGGATTTTAATTCAGATTGAGATATCATCAATAAAAATATAGTTAGTTCAATTTATTGAATAATGGCTCTAAAAAAAACCAAATCCGTAGTATATTTTTTCATAGAAATTTGATCTTCAATAATCACTTTGGGTAAATTACATTCTAGCATCTGAACACCACCCAATTCAAAAAAGAAAATTTCAGGATCATCAATGATTTCTTTTAATTGATATGTGGCGCTTATGAAGGAGGATGAAGTTAACCGCCAATAATTGCCCGTCGTTGGATGATTAAGACGTTCCAATATTAATTTTTCGGTGAACATTCCATTGGATCCATATTCAAAAATAAAAATAACATTGGGACTATTAGGATTTGAAATTTTTCTAACCCTACAAATTGAATAAGAAGTATCAATATGATTAAAACTAAATCGAGCTATACTTGAAACTTTATTCTCACAAATTCTAAAGGTACTATTCGAATTGTTAACTGATGATGTAGTTATTATTTCACTGGTCTTATTATTCACTAAATCGGTAGCAGTATATAGCATATCCAATTTGTTACAAGAAAAAAATAGGGAGTTAAAGATACCTTGTGCTCCTATTGGAAAAACAATAGATTGATTGGCTTTATTCCTGGCAAGTATATAACCTTCAGTAATGGGACTTCCATCACAATAAATGGCTTTACCTGATAACTCAATTGCAAAATTCAATGGATTATCTACAATTAAATCTTTTACTATAGGTAATTGATTAACGTTTACCGGAAATACACTATTTACATCTTGACACTCATCTTGAAATATCACTTCCTGATATTTGTCTTGAACTACAAATAGTTTAAATTTTCCAGAATATTGAATTCTGGTAACATGAATGGATTGTCCGTTTAACGTGTTTGCTATTCTTGAGAAAGACATGCCATTATTTTTATTGAACATTGCCATGCCTTCACATGTGGTGTATAAATAGCTTACCCCTATTGCCATTTGTTCCGGATTATTGGTTATTATAGACAATTGATTAGGTTCCATTGTAACTTGACCATTGTATTTCCACTTACTTTCATTGGTGTTGAAACTATAAGACTGTACAAGGGGAGAAAGATGAGATGTATTAATATTATATTTAACCTGAATGGATTTTGAAAAATATAATGGTTCACCGGTCTCAATACTTCTGACTTCAATGCCTAAATGATGTTGTATATGTAACAATTTTTTCGAATTTTTTTCATCCAATGCGATCACACCTGATTGTAATTCCCGGGTAATGGATGAATCCTTATACTTTGGAGCGACCTTGTAAGTTCCATGAAATAGACTACCATCAGATTTCATAAGCGCATCGGCTGGAATGTAAACTTCATACAAATGATTGTAAGTATAGATGGCATCTGCATCACTTGAGAATTTATTGGTAAAAATACGTTCTTCTAAAATGCATCTTGTAAAACTAAGGTCTCCCGGTAAGCCTTCTAAACTTTGATAGCTTACGAAATAATTTGGGCTTTCTATTTTAAGAAAATCCTGATCTTTTGAAATATAAACTTTTTGAAAACGAAAATAACCATTTTTGTCAGTCAAAGTAATGGTATTCCCAATACTTACTTTTGCATTGAGTACAGCTTGTCCATATTGATCCTGAACCAAACCAATGATGTTCGTTTCAATTTCTACTTTGGGAGGATCGGGATTATTGATTATCGAAATATCTTCATACGTCTTTCGACAGGAGATGCCTAATAAAATAAGCAAACCCACTAATAAAATATTTTTATTCATATCTACGGCTATTAATCAATACTACCTCACAATTGGTGTAAAAGCTGCACGAAATAAAGAAAAATTGTATGAACTTAAATAAATACATATCAATAATTTATACATATAATAATAATTAATGTATAATCATTTGTTTTTTAATCTATGTTTAATCATTCCATGCTTATTTTGAATATTACCTACTCTGGCTATTGATTCATCTTTCATTAAGCTTAAGCACTGACTTTTTAAATGTACATTTCCAATATTAGGGACTTTAAATCCAATCAATTAAAAGGAATTATTCAGAAAAATTCTATTTCAATAAAGATCTATTACCTTAGATGTATCAACATTAACGAATTCATTTAATGCTACGCGCAACAAGATTCATATTTATATCAAAATCAATTCATCCATATGATTGAATACTTAGATTATCAATTCCAGGACACCCCAGAATTTATCAATACCTTCGATGAACTCCCGCTTTGGAGTGCTTCATTTGGCCTCTTATTATTTAAACACCTGGAACTCAAACCGAATCTATCCGTACTGGATATCGGCTCAGGGGCAGGTTTTCCATTGATGGAACTAGCTGCAAGATTAGGCAATTCCTGCATGTGTTATGGCCTCGATCCATGGATTCATGCCAATCAACGAGCACAACAAAAAATAATAAACTATCAACTGACCAATGTTAAGTTGATTGCAGCTTCAGCAGAGAAAATTCCTCTGGCTGATAGCAGTATTGATTTAATCGTTTCAAATCTGGGCATTAATAATTTTGAACAACCTGATCTTGTTTTTACTGAATGCTATCGTGTATTAAAATCCAATGGAAGGATCGTTTTGACCACAAATATCTCCGGTCACTGGAAGGAATTCTATGACTTATTCGAGCAGGTCCTTATAGAAAAAAATCTTCATTCCATTATTCCTGAATTACACCAACATATAGAGCATAGAGGAAATCTTGATTCCATATGTTCTCTATTTACCAACAATGGATTCTCAGTAACCAGACATTTCGAAGAATCTTTTGAGATGCATTTTTTAAATGGTAGCGCTTTTTTAAATCATTACTTTATAAAGCTTGGATGGCTGGATTCCTGGAGACAATTAATTCCCGAAACTGAAAGAATAACTTTTTTTTCTGCATTAGAGCTTTTGTTAAATGAGTATTCCAAATTGAATCATGGATTGAAATTAACCGTTCCCATGTTGTATATTGAAGGGATAAAAAGGGAGTAATGAATGTGTGATTGGCACCATAAGTTCTTTAAAAGGTGATTCAAATTGGACCAAATTCATATCACATTCCTTGTATTGGGAACGTTTTAGCTTATAGAGTTGGTTATCCTTATATGATTTTAATCGTTTAAATATGTAAAAAACATAATCCGATTTAAAAGTTAAAAAACATTACCCTATTCGAAGAATGTTTACATTTGTTGCCTTATCAATGAATAATAAATTATGATATCTTTAAAACCGCTTGTTTCCTTTATTTTGATTTTAATCGGATTGAGCAATATATATGCCCAAAATCCTAATGCTCTTGAAAGTATTATTCATGCGGAACAAGCCAATTACACCAGGAATCACAATACTGTGGATCAATCCTTGATGTCTACCGCCAATAATAAATCTGACATTAAATATACTCGGATGCATTGGGAGGTAGATCCTGCGGTCTCATACATTAAAGGTGAAGTCATGACGATATTCCAACCCATTGAAAATGTTCAGAATCTGGATTTTGATTTTTCTGAAGCATTGACTATGGATAGTGTTAAATATCATGATAATTCGTTAAAATATACCATTACAGGAGATCAAATACAAGTTCATTTTCCTTCAACATTATTACATGGATCAACTGATAGTTTGACTTTTTATTATCATGGAAAACCAACGAGCACGGGCTTTGGATCTTTCATCGTTGACGAACACGCCGGAACGCCTGTATTATGGACCCTTTCAGAGCCTTACGGTGCTAGAGAATGGTGGCCTTGCAAACAATCTTTAAATGATAAAATAGATTCCATAGATGTGTACATTACCAATCCCGTAGCATATAAAGCGGCTAGTAATGGATTACTCATCAATGAATCCATTGCAAATGGCAAGATAACAGCCCACTGGAAACATAGATATCCCATAGCAGCTTATTTGATATGTATGGCGGTAACCAACTATGAAGTTTTTACGGAGTTTGCTCCCTTTGGAAATCAAACTACTACTATATTGAATTATGTATATCCTGAAAACCTTGAAGATGCTAAAGCAGGTGTTGCTCAAAATGTTACTCACATGCAATTGTATGACCAATTATTCGGGATGTATCCTTTTCAAAATGAAAAATATGGTCATGCTCAATTTGGTTGGGGTGGAGGAATGGAACACCAGACCATGACTTTCGTTACCAGTTATGGTTATGAACTTTTAGCACATGAATTGGCCCATCACTGGTTTGGTGATAAAGTCACTTGTGGCTCATGGCAGGATATCTGGCTAAATGAAGGATTTGCTACCTATTTGAGTGGATTGTGCTATCAATATTTACTTCCTGAATATTGGTTGCCATTCAAACAACAACGCATTGCTACTATAACAAGTCAACCGGGAGGATCGGTATTTGTAACAGATACTTCCAGCGTTAATCGTATTTTTTCAGGGCGCCTTACCTATGCTAAGGGAGCTATGATATTACATCAACTGAGATGGATCTGTGGTGACAGTATATTTTTTAAAGGAATTAGAAATTATATCAATGATCTGGCTATTGCATATAGTTATGCAAAAACTTCAGACTTAAAAAGACATCTTGAAACTGTTTCCGGAAAAAATTTAACCGGGTATTTTGCAGATTGGTTCACCGGCCAGGGTTACCCATCATATCAGGTCAGTTGGTCACAAGATATTACTCAAACCATACATGTTAAATTGAATCAAACCCAATCACATGGTTCCGTAGATTTCTTTGAAATGCCTGTGCCACTTAAAATAAACGGGCCTACTGGACAGTCCATTACAATAGTTTTGGACAACACATTTAATGGCCAAAATTTTTCACAACAGATTAATTTTCCAATTGCATCCGTTGAGTTTGATCCCGAATTATGGTTAATAACTAAGGATAATACCATTTCGTTTGTTGTAGGAGTTGATCCTCTAAATTCGGATGGATATTCATTAAATATAGAACCCAATCCTATCCAAAACGGAATACTTCAAACCATCATCGAATCTCCAACAGAACAAATCATTCAATCAACCATTGAATCCATTGATGGTAAAATCATGATGAACAAATTAGTATCCATAGAATCAGGCAAAACATCCAAGCAATTCGATGTAACAGGATTTCCTTGCGGCACGTATTCCTTACAATTAAAAACCAAACAAGGATCCTTGACTAAGAAATTTGTGATTCATTAGAGGAAGAGGAAGTATTTTATGTTTAATAAAAGAATAACCTATTATAATTTATAATCAGTACTTGAAAGATTATATTAAAAATTAAGTACTTAATACCAAGATCAAATTAAGAGGCTATACATTGCAACTTTTTAATCATTCATCAATATTAATTTTTTTGTAAATGACTTTTTATTCTGAGTTATTCTTATAAAGTAAGTAGCGTTAGGTATTCCAAGTCCAAACAAATCAATTGAAATTTTGCCATCATCCATCGAATAAATGTTATCAAAATATTTTTTTCCATTCAGTGAGATGATTTCGATCTTCGTCCTTTCTGCATATGGCAATCCAACAATAACAAATTGACCATTGTTGGGTACAGGATATATGCTTACATTATCGATATTTATATCACGAACCGCAACACCATAATCAATAATGACATCTGTACAAATCTCTGGGGAAGTAAAGCATACGGATTCTATGGTAAGACATATTTTTTTGTCTGTTGTCGTTGAATCCCATGATACATATATTTTCGTACTATCAATTGGATCCATAAAAATAAACCGACTACCAGAAACATTCCATTTGATTTTTTTAATATTAGTTGATGAACCATTGGTTATTTTGAAGGTATAACTTCCTAATTTACCATTTTCTACTGTTAAATCACCAACAATAATAAATTTTGGAAAATAAGTAGCATCATTAAACGTATCACAAAATGTTTGAGAACAATCAACACTGAGTTGATCTAATTGGACCCGATAATCGTATTGCAAACAGTAGATATCGCTTTGATTAACCCTGAGTATACTATCATGACTGATCATAGTATGAGCAGAATCTGATTGCCGATACCATTTAAATTCTTTCTTTGTAATATCAGCATCACATACGCCCGATATCATTAATTGTGGTATGATACTTACATAATTAGAATCGCATGATTCGATCCATTGACAATCAACCTTAGGGCTAATGGTATTCAAAATATAAAAACTATCACAAGTCAAAGAATCCCCATCTGGAAAAATTACTTTTAATTCCTTATTGCATCCTGGATAAAGAACATGATTTGTAGGGTCTTGATAAATCATTTGATCACAATTAAAATAATTTATTGTCACCGGAGGATTTTGTGGTTCTATTGTTAAATTCAATATTGCAGACGTAGCACAACAATTCTGATCATTCAGCATTATGGTATAACTGCCTTCCTTAGTTATTTTTTGATTAAACCAAACATAGGGTAATTCTGAAGGACATAAATGCTTATTTTCCATTATAGAATCCAGTCTATTAATAACTTGAATGGTTGCACATTGAGGACCTTGCTGACTGCATAAGGAATGACTCTTAAGATTACCAATATAACTTACTACACATAAAGTAAATTCTCCTGTATCTTGAAAATCCAAATCGATTTCGTTTGTTGAAGAACCTACGAGTTGACCATCTAGGGTCCATTCATAATTGGGTTCACAACCCGCTTCTTCACCAGCCACTTTAAATTTATTATTACAATTGCCAGCGCAGGTAGTAATAAAGCGGTCGTCGTCATTATTTATTTTACCCAAGGGTTTAATTTCTGGTTGTGATCCTCCAGAAGTTTGAATTGAAAAATCGCAAACATCACCACTACAGCCATCCACAAACAAATAATAATTTTTACAAGCTGTAAGATTAGCTTGAATGGTGAATTGGCCAGGTCCTGTACAATTAGGATTACATGCTACTGATTCTGCGCAATCACAATCGCCCCAAATCCCCATTTGGACACCAGTGCCATTGACAGAACAGTTAGAATATGTTATGGTTATTGTAACCGCCCCACCATCAGTTACAAATCCCCACCAAGCCGTATTATGGGATCCACCTCCTGAAGGACAAAGCGGAGAACACCCAGTAGGATTGCTATAATTTGGGTTTGAACAAGTATATCCATTCAATTCATCTAATGAACACAAAATGTTGGAATCATCACAATTGTCCACAGACTCTGGAACACATTGAGATAAGCCAAAATTATTGAAACCAATAAAACTGAAAATAAATAATAGCGTTGATAGAAGATTTTTCATAGGGTAAATTTAATTTTTTTATGAGTAATACAAAAGCATAATTAAGTAACAATTCGAGTCATTTCCAATTATTATAGAGAAAATAGCCCCAATTGTTATTCAAATATAAACAAATATAACAAATTCAAAAAATATTTAACCATTAATAAATTGGATCCATTTATTAATAATCATTCCATTTAAGCAGAATCATTTAGAAGACAGGATCCACTTTGTTCATTTTTAGCTATTGCTTTAACCATCTATTAGAAATGTTATCACGTTTAAAGGATAAATTAAAGTTATTACTTAAATTTGTATTTCTTCATTCAAATTCACATTCCTTAACTTCCCTAAATATGGTATTTAAACCACATTCTATTACCATCAAGAATTGGAAATTGAGCTTATTCTTAATACTCATTATACATTGCCAACACTCGCTTTGTGCTCAAACCATTACAGCCCCAGTGCTTTCATACCATAATTCTGATGTCCTTTTAAAATCCATATTTAAAAACTACGAAATTATTTCTTTGGATATCGACCAAATAAAATCCGCTCTCAATCAGAGAACCGTTCATCAAAAACTCGACATTCAACTGGGATCAAAACACTGGAATCTGGATTTATTTGAATACGATTTAATCAAAGCTGATTATCAATTAAGAATTGGAACAGATGAAGGAATTATTACAAAACCAAAACCAGGAAATATTAAAACGTACCGAATATCCAATCAGAATGCTGCCGGAGAAATGGGAAGTTTAACTGTTGCAAATCATTTTTTCTATGGATTTGTGAATGATGGCCATGAACGTTATTTTTTTGAACCCTTATCTGGAATAGACTCGAGCTGCACCTTGGATTATTTGATTGTGTATAAAGAATCTGATGTTAAAGTAAATGGAAATATTAAATGTGGCAGCAATGAATTAAAAGACAAAACACCGATCTTAAAAGAAAATGATATTCAAAATCGTGGTACCTGCATCGCATTTGAGGTAGCTCTAGCGAATGATTTTACCGTATTTACTTTTCGTGGTGATGTACCCAAAACTGAAGCCTGGTGCACTGGTGTATTGGCTAATGTTCAAACCAATTACGATAATGAATTCACAGTCGGTATAGAATTAAATGTTTCTACAATTTTTATTGCCACTTCATCTGCAAGTGATCCATGGAATGGCATTAATGATATTCAGGTTCATTTAAATCAACATGCTACTTGGGCAAATGCAGGTGGTTATGGTGGGGCGTCCTATGGTCTTGCAACTGCCTGGACCAGAAAATATCAAAGCGGAACTATAGGCTATGCCTATATAGGTACAGTCTGTGGTAATCTCAGATATAATGTATGTAGCGATCTCAATGCAGCTTCTACCAGCAGAAATCTCCAGGCCCACGAGATGGGTCACAATTTTAGTGCGAATCACGATGCTGGCGGTTCTCCGTATATTATGGCACCTACGATAAGTGGTTCGAATATCTGGTCTGCAATATCTATAACAGCGATTAGTGCACATGCTCAATCCAGAGGATGTGCAGGAGGTTGTAGCACGGGCTCCAATCCATCCATTGCAAATTTCAAAGCCACACCAACAACACTGTGTGTTCCAGCTATGAGTCAAGTACAATTTATGGATCTTTCTTCAGGTAATCCCATTAGTTGGCTTTGGTCTTTTCCAGGTGGAACACCAAGCAATTCTACTTTGCAACATCCATTAATTACCTACAGCAACCATGGAAAATTCGAAGTAACACTACAAGTTACTAATTCCGGTGGTATCAATGCCATTACTTTTTTGGAATATATTGATGTTGAAGAAAAACCAAAACCATCCTGGCAACACACCATTTTAAATCGGGAATTAACTATATTTCCAAATACTTCACAGTACGCGGATACCTATTTGTGGAAATTCGGAGATGGTGGGACTTCAACAGATGCCGAACCGAAACATACCTATGCTAATGATGGTGCATATGATCTTAGCTTAGAAGTTACCAATCGCTGTGGCACCGTTAAAAAAACGATACGCATTTTTATAGTTACAAAAAATTCAGCAAATTTTATTGGTGATGTTTTACGCGGTTGTGCAACACACAAAGTTAAATATACGAACCAATCATCAACGAATTCCACAAGCTATATATGGGAATTCCCGGGAGGAAATCCTTCTAGTTCTACTTTAAAAGATCCTCCTGTCATTAGCTATCCGAATAAAGGAAATTTTGATGTACAATTAATCGCAAGTAATTCAAAATATAAAGATACGCTTTTAAGAAAAAAATATATTATAGCAGACACCATTCCCATAGCCTTATTCTCATTTACTCCTCCAATAGGTCCTTTAGTTGATTTTGCAAGTTTATCTATAAATGAAATAGCTTATTTTTGGAATTTCGGTGATGGTCAAACAAGTACTGAAAAAAATCCAAGCCACCAATATAAATCTGCTGGTATTTATACTGTGATTCTCCAGACTTCTAACACATGCGGCATAAGCCGAGATACACAACAAATTGAAATCAAAAAAATATTAAGTGCTGATTTCAAAGTTTCCAAATCTTTAGGCTGTGTACCATTCGAAGTTAACTTTGAAAATTTGTCCACCAATGCTCTTTCTCTGGAATGGAAATTCCCGGGAGGTAGTCCAAACACAAGTACAGATATTAATCCTAAAGTCTACTATTCTACATCCGGGGAATACGATGTAGAACTTATAATAATAAATGGATCTGATCGAGATTCCATCATTAAAACTCATTATATAGAAGTACGATCACAACCCATCCCGGATTTCAATTACAATGTCAGCGGACTTCAGGTATTTTTTACTAACACTTCTTTATTAGCAAACACTTACGAATGGGATTTTGGAGATCAATCTGCTGTCAGCTTTGAGACCTCTCCAATACATGAATATCAATCTGAAGGTATATTTCAAGTCAAACTAAAAATAACTAATGATTGTGGTACTCAGGAATTAACAAAAGAAGTCATTGTATTCTATATTCCCAAAGTAGATTTTAGGGTAAGTTCTACTACGGTATGTCAAAGTGATGAAGTTCAATTCTATGACGCATCATCTAAAGATGTAAATTCATTTGAATGGCAGATTGAAGGTGCTACACCAGATATTTCCACTTTAATAAATCCAATAGTGGTATTTAATAAAACCGGCAACTTTAGTGTAAAGCTTGCCGTAAAGAATTCAAATGGATCTAGTTTCGTAATTAAGCAAAATTACATTAATGTTGTTTCACCGATATATTGCCCGGAGCGCCCTAATAAAAAGAAGAAATTGCTGAATACAGATCGATGAGTAGTTTTAATATGCGACGATCGTTAATGTGCGAACGTCGAAGTCTCTGACTTCGATGTAACGATAGTTTAACAGATGAAAACTTCGACAATCGAGGTATTAAGATTTTATAAAATGACCAAGTATTGAATTAACTAAATAATTATCATCTTATGAAAAACTCCATTGTTTTTCTTTGCTTAATGATTACATTATTTTTTTCTTGTGACCCTGTATTCTATATCGATTATTATATTCTAAATAGTACAGATGGAAATATTAAAATAATTTATGAATTTAATCTGGGCAGAAATGAATTTGATACAGCTATTATTGAAAGTAAAAAGAAGCTTTTTTTGGTTAATCATTCAGCTATTGGTTCAACTTCAAGAAATTATCTTGCAAGTTTAGACTCTATTTATTTATTCAAGAATCTCCAGATATTTAATTCGAATGGCAGTAAATATATTAAAGATCCTTTTAGTATTAAAAGTTGGCATAGGATGAGTAAAGGGGACGAAGGTACGGTTGAACTTGATGTCAGAACTGAGGATTTTTAATCAAGTATCTTATTCGATCGTCGAAGTCTCTGACTTCGATGCAACGATTCCTCAATTCACGATCTTCAAAGTCTCTGACTTCGATGCAACGAAAACATAACAGTTTAATACTGCAACTATCGAACGAATCAACTCAACAATGGACTCAACCACTTATTCCCCGTAGCAATATCCCATTTTTTTCGTTCACAATAATCGTGTAATTGATCTGAAGTTATTTCACTAATACCAAAATACTTAGATTCAGGATGTGCGAAATACCATCCACTTACTGAAGCCGCAGGATACATCGCTTTGCTTTCTGTAAGTTGAATACCAATGTTTTCTTTGACATTTAATAATTGCCACAAGGTGTCTTTTTCTGTGTGATCCGGACATGCTGGATATCCAGGAGCAGGTCTGATACCCTTATATTTTTCTTGAATAAAATCATCATTGCTTAATCCAGCGTCCGAATCATATCCCCATACTTGTGTTCGAACCAAATGATGCATATATTCAGTCGCGGCTTCAGCCAATCGGTCAGCAATGGCCTTTACAAGTATGGCATTATAATCATCATGCGCTTGTTCATACTTGTTCACCAATTCATCAACTCCAAATCCAGCACTGACTGCAAAAGCACCAATATAATCTTGAATCCCTGATTCCTTGGGTGCAATAAAATCTGATAAACAAAAATTGGCTTGTCCTGATGCTTTTTTAATTTGTTGACGCAAATGATGCAATGGTATATTTTGAGGATTTGAATTAATTGGATCTTCATTCAAATATTGAGCATTAATATTTACTTCAACATCATCACCTACACTTTGGGCAGGAAATAATCCAATGACTGCTTTAGCTGTAATGAGTTTATCTTTTAATATTTGTTCCAATAATACGATCGCATCTTCATATAGTTTGGAGGCTTCTTTTCCGACCACTTCATCGGTTAGAATATCCGGATACCGGCCTGCCAATTCCCAACTCTGGAAAAATGGGGTCCAATCAATATAAGAAACGATGTCTTTTAAATCCAATGAATCATATGTAAGGATACCTAATCGATTTGGTTTTTTTATTATCGCTGCGGTCCAATCAGTACGCCATTTATTTTGTCTGGCATCTTGGATGCTTAGCAATTCTTTAGTTAATTGCCGGTTCTGTCTTTGAATTCTTACACGCTCATATTCTGCCCTTATGTCCGACATATATTGCTCTGTAACATTCGGCTCCTCTGATAATAAATTAGACACAACAGTTACGGCCCTGGAAGCATCCAAAACATGAACCACATGTCCATGATATTGGTTTTCAATTTTTATAGCTGTGTGTAATTTCGATGTAGTTGCTCCACCAATGATTAATGGCAACTTGAAACCTGTTCGTTCCATCTCAGATGCCACAAAAACCATTTCATCCAGTGAAGGTGTAATAAGTCCACTTAAACCTATGATATCCGCATTAATTTCTTTTGCTTTCTCAAGGATGCGATCACAAGATACCATGACGCCCATATCATGAATTTCATAACTGTTACATGCTAACACAACGCCAACAATATTTTTTCCAATATCATGAACATCTCCTTTGACCGTAGCTAATAAAACTTTCCCTTTAGCTTTTGTTGTACCATCTTTTTCTAAATCCATAAATGGTGTCAGATATGCGACCGCTTGTTTCATCACGCGTGCAGATTTTACAACCTGCGGTAAAAACATTTTACCAGCACCAAATAAATCTCCTACTTCATTCATACCATCCATTAATGGTCCCTCAATAACATGAATGGGTTTGCCCAACAATTGTCTGGCTTCTTCTGCATCTTGAATAATGAAATCCGAAATTCCTCTTACGAGAGAATATTTAATTCGCTCTTCTATATTTTTTTGACGCCATACCTCTTCCGTTTTTTCTGCGTTCTTATCTTTCTTCTGTATCGTCTCGGCAAAATTCGTTAATCGTTCTGTTGCATCAGGCCTTCTATTGAACAAAACATCTTCAACAAGTAGAAGCAGATCTTTTGGTATATCATCATAGACATCTATCATACCTGCATTAACGATACCCATATCCATTCCTGCTTGAATGGCATGATATAAAAAAGCAGAATGCATAACTTGACGTATGGTCTCATTACCTCTGTATGAAAAAGAAAGGTTACTTACACCACCACTTATTTTTACACCAGGGCATCGTCGTTTTATTTCTTTTGTAGCTTCAATAAAATAAATGGCATAATTATTATGTTCTTCAATACCTGTAGCCACTGCAAAAATATTGGGATCAAATATGATATCTTCAGGTTTAAATCCTATCCTATCTATTAATAAGTGATAGGCTCTTTCACATATACTTACTTTACGCTCTGTGGTATCAGCCTGACCCAATTCATCAAACGCCATAACCACAACAGCAGCTCCATATCTTTTTACTTTGACCGCTTGTTCTAAAAATTTGGCTTCACCTTCTTTCAAAGAAATTGAATTAACGATACATTTTCCCTGAAGACATTTTAGACCGGCCTCGATAACATTCCATTTCGAAGAGTCAATCATAACGGGTACCCGTACGATTTCAGGTTCGGATGCGATTAGATTGAGATACTCCACCATGGCTGCTTCACTATCTAAGAGACCTTCATCCATATTGACATCGATGATTTGTGCCCCTGCCTCTACTTGTTGCCGCGCCACCGCTAGAGCTTCTTCAAATTTATTATTGAGTATTAATTTAGAAAAAGCTTTGGAACCAGTCACATTGGTTCGTTCACCAACATTGACAAATAATAATTCTGGCCTAAAAACCAAAGGCTCCATACCGGATAATGTGGTATAATGATGTATATCTGTTGGAATCGGTCTTGGAGATATACCGATAACAGCCTGAGCCATATTCCGGATATGATCGGGAGTTGTTCCACAGCAACCACCAATAATATTGACAAAACCCTGAGCAGCAAAATCCCGAATATAATCCTTCATTTCATTGGGACTCTGGTCATATCCACCCAATTCATTGGGTAAACCTGCGTTTGGGTAGGCACTGATCCTACAGTGAGCTATTCTGGACAACTCCTGAAGATGTGGCCGCATTTCCTTAGCACCTAGAGCGCAATTCAATCCTATAGCAAATAATTCAATATGATTGACAGAAGTGTAGAAGGCTTCAACCGTTTGACCACTTAAGGTTCTTCCACTGGCATCTGTAATTGTTCCAGATATAATAACAGGCCATTTTTGTTGTTTAAGTTCAAACAATTCCTCGATCGCATAAATAGCTGCTTTTGCGTTCAGTGTGTCAAAAATGGTTTCCACTAAAAGTATATCTACTCCGCCGTCTACTAGTCCCAAAGCCTGATCGTAGTAGGCGCGTTTCAATTCATCAAAATAGATGGATCTAAAAGCTGGACGATTGACGTCAGGCGACATACTAGCCGTTCTATTGGTAGGACCTAAAGCACCCGCTACAAAACGATGTTGTCCGGGATGAAGCACCATAAAATCATCTACTGCCTTTCTAGCTATTTTGGCTGAAGCAACATTCAACTCATAAGCCAAATGAGAAAGATGATAATCAGCTTGTGCCACTGCAGTAGCACTAAATGTATTGGTTTCGATAATATCTGAGCCTGCCTCCAAATAGGCTTTATGGATATCATAAATGATATCAGGTCTACTTAGTGATAACAGCTCATTATTCCCCTTAACATCAAATGGGTGATCTTTAAGTTTTTCTCCCCTGAAATCTGTTTCGGTCAATGTATATTGTTGGATCATAGTGCCCATCGCACCATCCAATACAAGGATTCTCTGAGCGGCAATATCTTTAAGTATTTGTTTGGTATCCATTATTTAAAATCAGTGTACAAAGGTATAGTTATGATAGACAATTAACAAATAGATATTGTTGTAAAAATCGAATATTAAAACCAATTAAAATTAGATTCATTTGCCAAAATATTCTGACGATAATTCATTTGCAAGCGGATGAAAAAAGATGCTTCCAATGTTTCAATTTTTTAAATTACGAAAAGATAGCTGATGTAAAAGTATCATTTAAAATCTAATCGGATTGTTTAAGCAGCATAATTGTATAATGAGGCGTTATATAATCAACTGCAGTATAATTAAAGGATTCCTTTCTCCTTTGTTTTAACAACAAATAGTATTTTCTCATCATTAAATTCTTATTTATGAAAAGCATAATATATTTATTGTGGTTTATATTACCTATAATAGATGACATAAACATAAACCAAACCGGACAATTAACCGGAACTGTCAAAGATGAAAATGAAGAAGCAATAATTCATGCAAAAATTATTGCCTCAATAAATGGCAAATCTGTTGATTCGACATTAACAGATTTCAATGGCAATTTCAACTTAACATTAGCTCCTGGAGAATATAAAATTGATGTTATATATATTGGTTATAGTTCTTATTCAATAAATAAAATAATAATTGATTCCAATACTATACCTCCTTTAAATATAACATTAAAAATGGTCATGTTGTTGGATGCAATTGAAATAACTCAATTTAGAGTTCCTTTAATAGAAACGGATAAAACTACAAGTGATCAAACAATAAAAAATAGTTCAAAAAGTCATTTAAGAGCTAAGCTTGGTATTCATAATAAAAATACTAATAAAAAAATAAAATCTACTAATGAGGTAAGACCAACTTATGAATCATACGCAAAACAAACTGAAAATGACTTCAAAGATGTAGATCACCATCCTTTATCAACATTTTCGCTAGACGTAGATCGGGCATCTTATACAAATGTAAAAAGATTTATTGAAAATGGTCAACAACCTCCAGAAGATGCCGTAAGAATTGAAGAAATGGTGAATTATTTTGATTATCTTTATAAAGAACCAACAGATGACAAACCATTTGAAACGTATACAGAGATTGGTCCATGCCCTTGGAATAAAGATCATGAATTATTACTTATTGGAACAAAGACTAAATCTATTATAGCAAAAAACCTACCTCCAGCTAATTTAGTTTTTCTGATTGATGTATCTGGTTCGATGGGCACTCCTAATAAATTACCTTTAGTAAAAGAATCTCTAAATCTATTGGTTGACCAAATGCGCGAACAAGATTTAATTTCAATAGTCGTTTATGCTGGGAGTTCAGGTTTAGCATTACCACCCACTTCAGGAGAAGAAAAAACCAAAATCAAAAACACTATAAATCTATTAGAATCTGGTGGCTCAACTGCTGGTGGTGCCGGAATTGAACTTGCATACAAAACAGCTATTGAAAATTTTAAAACCAATGGAAATAATAGAGTAATCCTTGCTACAGATGGTGATTTTAATGTAGGAATTAGCAATGAAAATGATCTTGAAAGATTAATTGAAGATAAAAGAAAATCAGGCGTCTTTCTTACATGTTTGGGATTTGGGATGGGAAATTATAAAGATTCCAAATTAGAAATACTGGCCGATAAAGGCAATGGGCAATACGCTTATATAAATGATATAAAGGAAGCTAAAAAAATATTTATTCATGAATTTGGAGGAACCCTTTATACTGTGGCAAAAGATGTAAAAACACAAATAGAATTTAATCCAAAATATGTTGCATCATATAGATTAATTGGTTATGAAAACAGATTATTGAACGATGAGGATTTCAAAGATGACACGAAAGATGCAGGAGAAATAGGCGCTGGACATTGCGTAACCATCCTTTATGAAATTATCAATAGTAAAAATAAAATTCCCCAAGAAAGGAAGATTGATCCATTAAAATATCAGAGTTCAAATAAATCCACTTCATTTGACAATGAATATGCATTGATTAAATACAGATATAAAAAGCCGAATGAAAACAAGAGCATGGAATTAGTTAAACCCATAGTATATGATCAATCAAAAACCTCATCCATTACCGACAACATGTTATTATCCAGCTCAGTGGCGATGTTCGGAATGATATTAAACAATTCTAAACATTTAAAACATGGATCCATTAAAAGTGTTATCTCATTAGCTAATCAAATCAAGATGAATGATGAGTATAAATACATTGAAGAGTATAAAACATTATTGCAAGCCTATCACTCAATTGTAACGAGATAAAATAATAGTATAATCTATTTCAGGAATTTGAAATTCCTGAGATAGATTATTTAAGCATTTCTGAAATAAACACATCAAATATTTTCAAAATCTTCCTTCCCTGTATAATATTCTAGTCCTAACATCCAAATGACTGTAATGCCGAGAGTCATTTTCTGCACTATTGGTAAAAATTCCAAATAATGTTTGGTATAATAAATATAGTTACAGAAATATGAAACCAACAAACATATAATGGAAAGTAATTTAAAGTACTTCAAATCTGACTTGAAAATATAATATGTAATATAAAACATACTGATTAGTGCCAGGGAGCTTGACAAAACAATCATTGCATTATGATATGGAGTCACAATTAGAAATGCAGCAATCATGGCGCTTACGCCACAATATTTTATGATACTAGCCGCAGACTTCGAAACTAATTTCTTTGAAAATTGAACAAAAAAATACAATACGAAAAAATTACCTTCCTCCAATAAAGACTAGGAATCTAATGTACCGGCATCGACATTTGGATCAGTTAAAATTTTTTTATATCTAATAAGGTTTATTCTTTAAATCTGTTAATAACCTAAAATTTTATTTCATATTAATAATTGTCTTGAATCATTATTTTTTTTATTTCGTACTTGACTTTATCATAGATTTTTGCCATATAAATACCATCTTCAATATTTTTCAGATGAATTGATTTTTTGAAAGATTTATTAATTATGTCGCTATATATTTTATCGCCAAGACAATTAAATAGCTCAATTCTTCCCTCCTCAATCATATAATTAAAATTGATAATAAAATTACCGTTTGAAGGATTTGGTAAAATTAAAAATGGTATTTCTTGAGTTAATTCATTTATCCCAACAGAAGTACAAATCGTATTTATAATTCCACTACTTTTAGTTATAGATGCAGGAGATGTTAGTCTATTATTACGAGAAGTTAAAATCAGTGTTGGGTTAGTTGTCTGAACTCCAGCTATGGATCCAATTGTGTTTTGCAATTGTTCATTGCAACCACTACTTGCTAAATTGTCGGTTTTGATTAGTAAAATATCATAATCATCTCTATTCATAAATCCTCCAGTTCCACAAATAATAAAACCTCCATCTTTAGTATTTTCTATTGATTCAGGAAGATCATTAATTTCCCCTCCCATAGTTTTGGACCACAGCACTTTTCCATTTAAGTCCACTTTTATTATAAATAAATCAGGATTCTCAACTTTAAAACTTTGTGATGTCCCAAAAATAACAATGTTTCCGACTAAAGTTTGTTGAACCGAACTACTTACTTCATCACCAGCTTCTCCATAAGATTTTGACCAAATTACATTGCCTTGAAAATCGACTTTTATCAAATAAAAATCACTTTTACCCAATGCAAAACTATCGCCAAAGCCTGCAATCATATATCCTCCATCAGCAGATTGTAAAACATCTCTACCAAAATCATCACCTAGTCCTCCGTACGTTTTTGACCAAAGAATAGATCCGTTAGAATCTATTTTTAATAATAATATATCGACACCTCCAACTCCAAAACTATACGTATCTCCTATCAGTATGTATCCTCCATCATTTGTTTGGCGGATTGTAAAAGCAACTTCATTACCAATTCCACCTGTACTTTTTGACCAAAGAACATTTCCAATAGAATCAGTCTTGATCAAATAGATATCTCTACTTCCTAAAGAAAAACTTTCAGTGGATCCGGCAAATATGAATCCACCATCTGATGTTTGAAGTATTGAATATGCAATATCATTACCATTACCTCCAATTGTTTTTGACCAAAGAATTGTTCCATTTGCATCAGTCATAATTAGATAAACATCAGAATTACTTGGCGAACTAATATCGCTTGTGCCTACTAATATAAATCCACCGTCCTTAGTTTCTTGAACGGCACTACAATAATCAACTCCTTTTCCACCATATGTTTTAGTCCATAAAAGGTTTCCTTGAGCATCAGTTTTGTTTATATGAATATCTAATACTCCTTCACCAAAACTTTCTGTAGAACCAGCTACGATAAAACCTCCATCAATAGTCTGCAAAGCAAAACTGCCAAAATCGTCTTTTGTACCTCCAATAGTCTTATAAAATTTAACTTGAGAAAAGGAATTTGAGAAGAAGGAAAATATAAAAAGTAAAATAGCACAGTATTGATTCATTGGATTTAATTTTGCTGCATTTTTAAAATTTCTACTCAAAAATACAAAATAAAATAATATTCCTGTCATTTTGTATAAGAAATTTTATTGACTGTTCCAATTTTCCATTTTATAAATTGTTCAGCTTTTCAAGTTTGAATGTCAAAGCTTGAAAAAATTTAGAAAATATAGTTTTTTCAATTTTTTTCAAACTGAACTGGCTAATTTTGATTTATAAAGTGAAGGTTAAAATTATTTTATAGATTCTATTTTCTCATTTTACCAATTTTAATATTTTCAAAATCTTCCTTCCTTGTAAAATATTCAAGTCCTAACATCCAAACGACCGTAATGCCGAGAGCCATTTTCTGCACTATTGGTAAAAATTCCAAATAATGTTTGGTATAATAAATATAGTTACAGAAATATGAAATCAACAAACATATAATGGAAAGTAATTTAAAGTACTTCAAATCTGACTTGAAAATATAATATGTAATATAAAACATACTAATTAGTGCCAGCGTGCTTGACAAAACAATCATTGCATTATGATATGGGGTCACTATTAGAAATGAAGCTATCATGGCGCTAACTCCACAGTATTTAATGACGTTGGATGCATTCTTCGAAACTAGTTTATTTGAAAAGTGAACGAAAAAAAAGACGAAACTAACACAGAAAAAAAATGTCCCTGCAATAGCCCAATATCTGGATGCATTGACATCTCCATTTACGGCAAACTCATCAAATAAGTTGCAGATATAATTATGTTTCCAGTCAAAACCGTTGGCGAATTTATTATATTGTGATCCGCCAGGGTATTTTAATGAAGAAACTAATAAAAGCAAACTTGAAATAATGATTCCTATAATTACTGCATATTTTTTGATCATTCTATTACTTTGAATGTGCTAAAGTAATTCAAATAACTGATTTTTGAATAATTATTGAATATACTATTAACCCTTTGTTCAACAATATAAGGCGATCAATCTTGCGATCCTAATTATGTGAAATATCATAATTGCAATTGAATTTAATGAATGTGTTTCGAAATGAAGAGGAGATAAAATAAATAACTTTTTCAGTATGAACGTGTCTAACTCTTTTAAAAGAAAAACATTTCATATGTGCTTTTATTTAAGCCTTTGCAACATGATAATCACTGCCATATGCCTTTAACACTCGGAGTGCTCTTAAAGTATTCCAGCGACTGGGCTGACCAGCTTTTTCCATTTCAAAATGCGTTTGTCCCGGATGTTTAGAAGCAAGTTTCCATAATCCATCCTTAGTTTTCTTTTTGACTATTAGTTCAAGGGCATCATTCATTCTTGGATCATAGGGCACTTGAGCTGATTGAAAATAATCCAATGCTTTAAGCACATCATAATACCAACGACATGGATAATATAATTTCAAGAAATTGGGGTTGATGATTGCTCCGGTCTTGTCGGATCGAAAAAATTTGTGCATTAGAATAAATTCCTGAGAATCATTCCTAGCTTTAATTAGTTCTTTCAATCTGTATTGATATCCATTGCTCAAATATTCCTGAATGCCTTCCAGAACAGAAATCGTAGTATGCAACGAACTGTGTTTGGCGCCAGTTGAATTAGACCTGCAATTAAAACCTCCATCATGCATTTTTTCCGCAAGAAGAAAATCAATGATCGATTTTATTTCTAATTCCGGCACCTGAAAATAGCAAGCATAGTTTAATACCATGCCATTCACACAAATATCACATCTTTGTGTAAGACCAATTGGCAAAATGCCTCCATCAGGACCTTTTTCATTTTTAAAAATAAAATTTAATGTGCGCCGTATGTCTTTCTGGTGCGGTGAAATCTGAAGATTCTTTAAATCCAATAAAGTGTAATGCGTAGATATCCATTTGGGCTGATAAAAATCTTTCCCCCAATATCCATTTTGCTGACGATGAGAAAGGAATTTCAATCCCCATCCTTCACTTTCAATTTTATTTCTAAGCTTGGGTTTATTGAGATCTAATAAATCTCTGTAAGTTTGATATTGAATGGAAACATCACCTTCCAACAACCATGACATGATGTTCTCGTCTGTCATATTCTCTAATAGCTTAAACAGTTTTTTCTAACAATTTATCAGTACTCTTTAATTTTCATACTATCTATTACCGCTTTTAATTTATCTGGAATAGGTCTGCATGTGCAATGTTTCTCGTGTGTTATGTGCCACTTGATTCTTTGTTCCAGTGTCGGATTCTTTGGCATTTTATGTTTTAAATGCCATTCCTTATTTATTGGCATGAATATTTGATTTTACTTTGAGTAAATATCCCATAGCAATACTTATAGCTGGAATAGAAAAATAAGCTATGCCGATAGACATAAAATAATCCGTAAAAGTGGATTTCATTATGGGTATTAGAATTACAACATCAAGTATGATATTAATAGCAAACCAACTTAAACCCACAATAATACCATTCTTTATAAAATCGCCTTCTGTGATTTTAAAATACTTTATCAATAAATAGCAGCCACTAATGACACCAACTACCATAATTGTGGATTTAAACGTGGCATAAGGCACTACCAACTCTCCACCTGGTTTGTAAAAAAGAAAAGACACTGCAAATGGGATTAACCAAGATAAAAAGCCTAGCAAAAGATTCCTGGTCATTAATCTTTGAGTCATTATTTTAGTTTTACATCCAAAGTTAACATAGAACAATTTATTTTGCATTGATTTTTATCAATGTAAATGATGATAAATATCATTTTCTTAAGACTAAAGCAATTATTTATAAAATCAATAAACAAAAATTCTACTGATTTTTTTTTAGAATTGATTTTGGTTCTTTAATTTCCTAACACTAACTATAAATCTAATGTATTGAAATAATTTTTATACCATTCTATTTCATGATGATCTAATTTGGCTTGATCTACAGAATGCTTACGATCGATTTTTGAATACACTATTTCCAACGATGCAAAATCCCGCTGGCTAATGACCTTAAATCCATTCAACATCAATTGTGCAGCACATACACCTGCACCAATTAAATAGTAAGGATGTTCAATAAATCGATTTCCATTATAAATGACCTGACTGCCACATGCTGCACTTATATCCATCAAAATGGCAATTTCAATATTTTCCTTAATGGCTAGACTTAACATTCTTTCAGATGCCTGGATCATTCCCTCGGTCCAATCTTCACCATGTTCAGTCAGTACTTTTGCCTTGCCATTAAGGACATCCATTCCTGTTCCCCCATGGATGTCGCACATGGCTCTTGGTGTTCCAAACGAATATTCCTCCGGACAAAATTTAATTAATTTAATGTTATCATAATTCAAAAATTTTAAGGCACTGGGATATGTTCCATTGGCAGTGCCATCATATCCACAAGTCACTCCCGTCAAACAAGCACTCATTAATATTCTTAATGGATCAGTTGCAGTTGGAATTCGCAATGCGTTTAAATAATTTCTATCTGTCATTCATACTGGATTTAAATAGTCGCCATTTATTATCATTATATAATTAAAACAATAAGCTTAAAATTCCTGAAAAACATTATTGAAGATATAAAAAAGTATTTATTTCAAGCAATTCAATAAAATGCTTTCCATTATGATGTATTGACGTCAAAATTAATATTTTTTTGGATAAAAGCAACATTGTAAAAAATATGAAAAATACCGCTGAATGCATCAGAATTAATAAAGATGACTACAACTTACGATTCACAAGAATAGTAATTGCCAATTCTCCAAACAAACACATGTTTCAATTGTTACCAAATTAGTAAATGTAAATTGGTGAAGTACCGATTTTTTAAACGCCTTTGTCAATTACATTTGACTAAATCAGGTAGAGAAAATGTGTCATAGTATAATGACTCGGTTATCCTTTCTGATTCATAAGTAAATTTAAAAATCAATCTATAAATTTTTTAAAAATATGGAAGCTAATTCAAAATCGACACCCCAACCAAACATGACAAACGGCGAAGGCAAATGCCCGTTTTCAGGTGGAACACCAAAACAAAGCGCCGGAGCTGGCACTAGAAACCGAGATTGGTGGCCCAATTTATTGAAATTAAATGTTCTTAGACAACATTCTTCTCTATCTGATCCAATGGAGCAAGGATTTGATTATGCTGAACATTTCAAGACCCTTGATTTGGCAGCTCTAAAAAAAGATATTGTTGATTTAATGACCACATCTCAGGATTGGTGGCCAGCAGATTATGGACATTATGGTCCATTTTTCATTCGTATGGCTTGGCACAGCGCTGGAACATATCGTATTGCTGATGGTCGTGGAGGAGCCGGTTCGGGAAACCAAAGATTTGCCCCGCTAAACAGTTGGCCGGATAATGCAAACTTGGATAAAGCCCGATTACTTCTTTGGCCTGTCAAGAAAAAATATGGTAAAAAAATATCATGGGCTGATTTGATGATACTCGCCGGGAATTGCGCCCTTGAATCCATGGGCTTTCAAACTTTTGGTTTTGCCGGTGGGCGTGCTGATGTTTGGGAACCTGATGAAGAAATCTATTGGGGTTCTGAAAGTAAATGGTTGGATGACAAACGATATTCTGGTGATCGGGAATTAGAGAATCCACTCGCAGCAGTTCAGATGGGTCTTATATATGTAAACCCTGAAGGCCCAAATGGAAATCCTGATCCTATAGCCGCAGCTCGAGACATTCGTGAGACCTTTAGTCGAATGGCTATGGATGATGAAGAAACAGTGGCGCTAATCGCAGGAGGTCACACTTTTGGTAAAACACATGGTGCAGGTGATCCAGGCAAATATGTTGGTCCTGAACCAGCAGCCGCGGATATTGCAGAACAAGGCTTAGGTTGGAAAAATACTTTAGGTAGTGGAAATGGTATCAATACCATCACAAGTGGTCTTGAAGGAGCATGGACAACTACACCTACTAAATGGAGCAATAACTTTTTTTGGAATCTGTTCGGATATGAATGGGAATTATTCAAGAGTCCTGCAGGTGCTCAACAATGGAGACCAAAACATGGAATGGGTGCCGATTCAGTTCCCGATGCTCATGATCCAAATTTACGTCATGCACCGATCATGTTAACTACTGATTTAGCCTTGAGATTTGATCCTATTTATGAAAAAATTTCAAGACGTTTTCACGAAAACCCAGATCAGTTTGCAGATGCCTTTGCACGGGCTTGGTTTAAATTAACTCATCGTGACATGGGCCCTCGCGCCAGATATCTTGGTCCTGAAGTACCAAAAGAAGATCTTATCTGGCAAGATCCACTTCCAACCATCAACTACAAGCAAATAGATAGTCAGGATATCGAAAATTTGAAACATAAAATTTTAGCAACGGATTTAACCGTATCTGAATTGGTATCAACTGCCTGGGCTTCAGCATCTACATTTCGTGGATCAGACAAACGTGGTGGTGCGAATGGTGCTCGAATTCGTCTAGCACCTCAAAAAAATTGGGAAGTCAATCAACCGGATCAACTTTCAAAAGTTCTTAAAACACTCGAACTCATTCAAAAAGAATTCAATGCTGCTCAATCCAATGGCAAGCAAGTTTCTCTTGCAGATCTTATCGTGTTAGCTGGTGGCGTTGGTATTGAAAAGGCTGCTAAAAATGCAGGTCATCAAGTTTTAGTTCCATTTACTGCAGGACGAGCTGATGCTACACAAGAACAGACCGATGTAGAATCCTTTGCTGTATTGGAACCCTTAGCAGATGGCTTCCGCAATTATTTAAAATCTAAATACAGCTCAACTGCAGAAGAAATGCTCATCGACAAAGCTCAACTTTTAAACTTAACTGCACCACAAATGACAGTCCTTATTGGTGGCATGCGCGTGCTCAATACTAATTTCAATCGTTCAAAAATCGGTGTATTTACCAAGAATCCTGAGACGCTGACCAATGATTTCTTCGTGCACCTACTTGATTTAGGAACGACATGGAAAGCTAGCTCAGATGCTCAAGAAATCTTTGAAGGTCATGATCGAAAGACGGGAGACCATAAATGGACTGGAAGCCGAGTAGATCTCATTTTTGGATCTAACTCCGAACTTCGTGCTATAGCTGAAGTCTATGCTTGCGAAGATGCTCAAGAAAAATTCATCAAAGATTTTATTGCTGCATGGACTAAAGTGATGAACCTAGATCGTTATGATGTAGCTTAATATGGATTAGAGAACATTTCAAGAATAAAGAAGATGGTCTGGAGACAGGCCATCTTTTTTTTGTTCCAACCCGAATTTTCAAATTTAGTTAAAATAGCCTTTAATTATCTCTTTCTGCGATGGTTTCATGAATCCAACAATAACTTGTATTATATTTGGATTCTAAATATCCTGCTATGAAAAAAAATATTAGAAACACCTTGACCATAATTCTTCTGGCTTTTATTTTTAATCTTACATCGGTACGTGCTCAGTGTAGATTTGATACCATTCTATATTATAATTTTGATCCTGGGTCAACAGTTAAAAAACTTATAGCCAGAACAATTAATAAATACAATGCCTCGAATTCAGTATTAGAAATATTAGATCAATCATGGAATTCAAGTTTTAATATTTGGGAAAATACAAAAAGAACAAACAACATTTATGATTCGAATAACAACCGAATTGAACTATTATATCAAGAATGGAATATAGGAGGAACAGTCTGGGAAAATAAATACAGAGATCTATTTACTTTCGATGCAAACCATAACCAAATAGAAGAAATTTATCAAGAATGGGACATATGTTGTGATGTTTGGGCTAACAACATTAAAGTCAAAAATATATATGACCTTAATAATAACCTTATAGAATTTTTAAAACAAACTTGGACCAAAGTTGATAGTATTTGGAAAAATCAGATTAAAGAAAATAATGAGTATGATGTAAATAATAATAAAACAGTATATACTACACAATATTGGGATAATAATAGCAGTACTTGGATGAATGGTACAAGATATAATTATAAGTTTGCTAGTAATAACAATCTAATCGAATTATATAGGGAACGATGGGATTTTTTTAAAAAGAAATGGACATTTGTTGATAAAGAATTGTTTACATTTAATCTCAATAATAAAAAATCAGAATATTTACGGCAAATAGGCATCAATGATAGCGTTTGGATAAATGATAATAAAATCATCTATGAGTATGACCTCATTAATAATGAAACTTATCAACTCAGATCAGAATGGAATACCGATATCAGTGATTGGGAAAACAGAGGAAGGTCTTATTCATATTATGATTCAAATAATAATCTTAAGGAAAAAATTGATCAATCATGGGATACTTTTAACAGTGATTGGGAAAACAGTTTGAAGATTAATTATACATATAATTCTCAGAATAAAGTAATAGAACAAATAGTTCAAATGTGGAATTATTTAAATCTCCATTGGGAAAATTATTATAAAAATTCAAATGAATACAATAATTCAAATAAACTTACATTTAATTTAATACAACTATGGAATATCAACAACAATGCATGGCTTAATAATTATCAATATACCTATGAATATGCACCCATTGGAGATTTGATCGCTAAAGATAGTTACAATAGCTGGGATACTTTAGGTTTGTATTTTAAAAGCCATAGACGTGAAGAATACATCTGCGCTCAACTAGTAAATAGTCAAGATATTCGAAAAAGTAATGATATTCAGATCTACCCCAACCCAACTAATAGTAATTACCTGAATGTAATTCTTCAAAACAAATCCAATTTTGAATTAATGAATCTATCAGGCCAAATTCTAATAAAAGGAGTCTTTAATGAAGGGAATAATACCTTAGCTTTAAATCAGAATATTACAAATGGATTTTATTTCTTAAAAATCAATGACCTTGGCTTTAAGGTTATAATAGAGCGTTGATAAAATGATTGGTAATCGTGGAATCGGTTGATTGGCAACCGTCAGTATTGCAATTCATTAAATAAACCAATTTAGAAGATAAAGTAGCAATAAACTTCATAATAGCTGTAGCCATATCTTTAAATGGTTTCATACCACTGTTAATCGTATTGCGATTGGGTGTTATATCGAACTATTTTATACAATATCCAATAACCTAATTGTATTAAAAATATTTCTTAATTGATGGAGTCTTTGAACTCACGTCATGATTCCCTAAATTACAATTTATTATACAAATTTAAACCTGTACCCAATACATTTTGCTTTTTGATTCGTTTATCTAAAGAGTTACATATTTAATAACTTGATCATTAATGCAATTATAGAGAAAGAAATATTTAACAATACATATTTCCAAATATAAATTTTATTTACATTTAAAAATTTCCATTATGAAAAAAGCATACTACATCGCCGGTACAATTTTTATGTTCACACTCATGTGCATTTTTTCAACAATTCATGCCGAGTGCAGAAAAGACACTGTTATAACTTTTATGTATGAACCTGGAACCTCAATTAAAAATAATTTTCAAAGAACCATTTACAAATATAATGCTGAAGATAAATTATTGGAAGACCTAAGTCAAAATTGGGATAGGAATTCTAATGATTGGGTCAATGTTAAGAAATTAAACTTCTTGTATAATAATAATTCAATAGAACATATATACCAAGAATGGAACTCTGTTCTAAATGATTGGGAATTCAATATTAAATATTTACTGCAATATGATAGTTTAAAAAGTCTTACGGCGACATTATCCCAAATGTGGAATAAAACCGATAATAAATGGGAAAATACAACCCAATTCATTAATAGTTATAGTGTAGACCATAATCTATTAGAAACTTTACAACAATCCTGGCATAAAGAAGATAACACTTGGATAAATCACAGTAAAGAGACCAATCAGTACGATGCAAATAATTATCAAATAGAACATAAAATGCAAGGATGGAATATTATAACAAGTAGTTGGATAAATACTTCTAGATATAAATTCATCAATGATAATAATGGCAATGTATTGGAAAAATTAGATCAAAAATGGGACAATAGCATTGCAGATTGGGTCAATGACGTAATTGAAACATATATTTATGATGCAAATAATAATCCAACAAATTATTTAAGAAGAGTCTGGGAAAATTCAAATAATCAATGGGAAAATCATAGTCAATTCATTGCTATATATAATTCCAATAATCAACTATTAGAAAAAATAACACAAAATTGGGATCATCTAAATAATGCTTGGATCAATAATTTAAAATATATTTATTTATATGATATAAATTTTAAGCCAACTGTAAATTATGAACAAATTTGGATCTCTGATAAGAATGAATGGATAAATAATTTTATGTTCACCAATGAATATGGATCCGACGGAGATTTAAAAGCCATAGAATATTATTATCATTGGAATTTTAGTGCCAACTATTTTGATTATCATATAAGAGTAGAATACATATGCACACATGTAGTCAATGGCAATTCCAATGTAAATAACGAGATTATTAATATCTACCCCAACCCAACCCATTCTAATTTCCTAAATGTAATACTTCAGAACAAGTCCAATTTTGAATTCATAGATCTAACAGGACATATTCTAAAAAAAGGTGTCTTTAATGATGGAAATAATACCTTAGCTTTAAATCAGAATATTCCAAATGGATTGTATTTCATAAAAATTGATGGTAAAAGTTTTAAAGTTGTTGTTGAACGGTAATCGGGTTGGAATGGTAATCGGGTAATCGGTTGGAGTGGTAATCGGTTTGAAAGGTGATCGGTTTGAAAGGTATTCGAGTTTGATGGGTGATCCAAAAATTAAAGTGATTGTATATATAGATCGCGTAAAAATTATCTTACTTAAGATTTTAAAATATAAGAGGTTTTATTTTTATTTCCAAATTTTACGATCCATTTTAGTTTAACACCTAATAGCAAATCTCTGCTTGCTGTCGCGGATGAAATATCTTTGAACACATTCATATAATCTTTTCGAGTAAATGGGCTAATTCCTAATTGAATAAAATATTCCAACCTCTGTTGTTGTGTCATTATTCTATTATTGTATAGAAGTAATTCTTCGAGAGACTTAGCTATTATCTCCAACATGTATTCAATAAATGGCGTTGATTTACCTTGTTGATCACTTAAGCTTAAAGCTTTATAATAGTCTGATTGATTAGAATGAATTATGGTCTCTACAGGTAAATATTCGAAAACTGAATATTCCTTTTGCAATATAAGTGTCTGCCAAAGTCTTCCCATCCTACCGTTGCCATCTAAAAAAGGATGAATAAATTCCATCTCATAATGGAAAACGCAGCTTTTAATAAATACCAATTCATCTTTACTTTTCAGGTATTCAAATAAATCATCCATTAAATGGGGAACCATATCAAACGGAGGCGCAAGATGCGCTATCTGCGAACCATGCATAATTCCGACTCCAGTTGATCGATACTTACCAGCATCTTTGATTAATCCTTGCATAAGTAGTTTATGCCCGTTCAGAAAGGACTTTTTTGATGTTGGAATAAATTGTTCGAGACTTTCATAGACTTTAATGGCATTCATTACTTCAAGTATGTCTTTATTAGGTCCAATAACTCTTTTATTTTCGAGTATTGCTGTAACCTGTTCCTCTGTTAAAGTATTTCCTTCAATTTGTAATGAAGCGTGAATGGTTTTGATTTTATTTTGCTTCCTGAGTTGCGGATTGGGCTTGCTGAGGAAATTAGCTTTCACTTCCCCTAATTGACCATAAATACGGGCAATGAGCTTCAATATTAGTGGAGTGATTTCATAAGGTGGAATCATGATACTATCATTTGATACTATCAAAGATAATTCAATTTTAAATTTCTTGCAATATTTATATTTGATGAACTTTGGATTACATATAGAACTTTTATTCATTTATGGAGTTGTTGAATGAACTCTAACACAATAAAGTGGCCCCCAAATAACTTCAAATTGTTTTGAATAAAAATATTTTTTAACATAATAACTAAATCACTTTTTCATAATTTTATTTCCCATTTACTTATCTAGTGCTTAATAATTTATTAATCTTAAATACATATTGCCATAATAATTTCATAATAAATACACAACATCGCGATTACTGTAGTTGGGTTGACCTCATTGTAATTTTGAGCAACTAAAATGTGTAATTATTATGAAAAAAATTTACTGCTTATTGCTATTCGCATTTCTTTCATTTCAAAAAAATGAACTGAGTGCACAAATCAATTTGCTACAAGATTATCAGAATAATCATTCTGCTTATATCGGTAGTTTCAAAGGAATAAACTTTCGAGAAGGAGGATTCTCAGGTTTATTTCCAATCGCAGGTACCAATGGAAAAGAATTTTGGACTTGTTCAGATCGTGGCGTCAACGTAGATTGCGCTAACGCAAATCCAACGGGTTGCAAACCTACTTATGATAAAATGTATTGCTTTCCTACTTATTCTCCAAAAATTCATCGTATAAGACTAAATGCTGATTCCATACAAATACTTCAATCTATTACTATTAAAAATCCAGCTGGAAAACCAGCAACCGGATTAATAAATCCTACCGGATTTGGGTCTACTGCAACAGAAGTTCCATCCATCGATACGGTACAAGATTGTGCAAATTTTATTTCAAAAACAGTAGAAAAAGATACCTTCGGAATTGATGCAGAAGGAATTGGTGTAGATAAAAACGGTACTTTTTGGATATGCGAAGAAGGAGGAGCAACCATCTGGAAAATCAATCAAAATGGTATTTTACAACAAAGATATTCTCCTTATGCTAATCTAGCAGGAGCATCTAGCGTTGATGTACAGATTGATACCGTTTTTAAATATAGAAAAAACAACAGAGGATTCGAAGGAATAGCCATCACACCAAATGGAAAAATATATTCTCTCATTCAAAGCCCCATTTTATTTCCTGATAAATCTACAGGTGAAGGCAGCAGAATTCATAGAATATTGGAAATAGATCCCATTACCAATGCAACTAAAATGTTTGCCTATTTGAATGATGGAATCATCGGTTCAAGTGGAGCCAATCAAATTCGTTTAAGAGATTGGAAGATCGGTGATATGACAGCTATAAATGATACTACATTTCTAGTCATCGAACAAGCATTAAGAGGCACAAGTGATTTTAAAAAAATCTACTTGATCAATATCAATCAAGCTACACCCATTAATTCAGGATTGTACAATGGTAAAACCATTGAGGCATTAGTGGATTCTGCAGGTTTAGAATCAGCTGGAATTAAGCCTGTTAAAAAACAACTTTTCATGGATCTTCTAGCTAATGGTTGGCCTAGCGTTTATGAAAAAGCTGAAGGTATTTCTATCATTAATGATAGTACCATTGCAATCTGTATAGATAATGATTACGGTCAAGTAAGTCCAAAAGAAGATGGTATTCCAATTGCAACAAATATTAATTCACATCTATTGGTTTATGGTTTGATGAATGCTAATAAAATTCCTAATTTCAAAGCATCCAAAACCACATTAAATCAAGGAATAACTGGACCTAGCAGCTCGCAATCACCTTACCTTACACCTTCAGGTCCGAAAGTAAAATTCACTTCCATTTTATCTGCAGGAGATGATGGCTATGGTTATAAAATGGTAGGAATACCAGATGGTAGCGGGGCATTTGACAACGAAGACGGAACATTTACCATGCTTTTAAATCATGAAATTCCTGCTGCATCAGGATCTGTAAGATCCCATGGTTCTACAGGTGCTTTTGTTTCAAGATGGGTAATTAATAAAACTGATTTAAGTGTTATCAGAGGTTCTGATTTAATTAATAATGTTAAACTATGGAATGGAACTTCTTATGATACATATAATAATTCAAATCCATCGCCACTTGCCGCTTTTAATAGATTATGTTCTGCAGATTTAGCAGAAGCATCTGCTTTTTATAATTCCGCAACAGGACTTGGAACTCAAGAAAAAATATTCTTAAGCGGAGAAGAAGCTGGGAATGAAGGAAGAGTATTTGCACATATTGCATCAGGTACAGAAGATGGAACAAGTTATGAATTGCCATACCTGGGAAAATTCTCTTGGGAGAATGCTGTGGCATGTCCTGAGCCTTCGAATAAAACAATTGTCATGGGTATGGATGATTCCACTCCGGGTCAATTGTATGCTTATGTTGGAACTAAAACCAATACTGGAACAAATATAGACAAAGCCGGATTAAGCAAAGGAAATCTGTATGGTATTGCCGTAGAAGGATTGCCTACAGAAATTAGCGCAAGCACACCAATTGCAAACACTAAATTTACGCTTGTTGATCTAGGAGATGTTAGCAAAACAACGGGCGCTGACTTAAATACAAAAAGTAATAGTTTACTTGTTACTAATTTTTTAAGACCAGAAGATGGCGCTTGGGATCCAGAGCATCACAATAATTTTTATTTTGCAACAACCAATTCTTTTACCGCTCCAAGCAGACTTTGGAAATTGAGTTTTACGGACATTCAAAATCCAGTTTTAGGAGGAACCATATCTGTAATGTTGAATGGTACTGAGGGACAAAGAATGTTAGATAATATTTGTATGGATCATTATGGAAATATCTTAATACAAGAGGATCCAGGTAACCAAACTCATTTAGCAAAAATTTGGCAATACAATATCCATAGCAATAAATTAACTCAAATTGCTACACACGATTCTACCAGATTCAATACTGGTGCAGCTAATTTTTTAACACAAGACGAAGAATCTTCTGGAATAATTGATGTACAAAATATCCTTGGCGCTGGTCATTTCTTATTAGTGGATCAAACACATTACAGTATTCCTGGTGAAATATATGAAGGTGGACAAATATTATCTTTATTTAATCCAGATACTTACAATGCATCACTTAGTGCTGGCCCAAACAGTTCTGATGCGCCCTATTTAATGGGTTTAGCCCCAGAGGTAAAATATTCATCGATTCTTACTGCTGGTGACGATATCAATGGTTACAAAATGGCTGGACTTCCTGATGGTACAGGTGCATTTGATAACCATGATGGTACATTTACATTCTTAGTGAATCATGAATTAGGTAATACTGCTGGAGTGGCTAGAGCTCATGGTTCTAAAGGAGCATTTGTTTCTAAATGGATAATCAATAAAAATGATCTTACTATAAAATCTGGTTCAGATTTAATCAGAAATCTTAATTTATGGAATGGAACTGGATATACTACTTATAATGCTGCAAATCCTTCTACTCTTGCAAGTATAAATAGATTATGCTCCGCAGATTTACCTCCTGTTTCTGCATTTTATAATATTACCAATGGTAATGGAACCCAAGAAAGAATATTTATGAATGGTGAGGAAGCTGGAAATGAAGGAAGAGCTTTTGCACATATCGCTTCAGGACCAAATAGTGGCGTGTCTTATGAATTACCTAAACTTGGAAAATTCTCTTGGGAAAATGCTGTTGCTTGTCCTACTACTGGTGATAAAACTTTTATTGCTGGATTAGATGATTCAACACCAGGTCAGGTATATTTTTATTCCGGTACTAAAACGAATCAAGGAAATGAAATAGAAAGAGCCGGATTAACGAATGGAATTTTATATGGCTTAGCTGTTACAGGATTAACAAGTGAAGTAAGCGGAACTACTCCAGCAGCTAATTCTCCATTTACTTTAATTGACTTAGGTGATGTTTCTGCTATCTCTGGTGCTGATTTGAACACAAAAAGCAATACCCTAGGAGTTACAGCATTCTTAAGACCTGAAGATGGCGCATGGGATCCATCAAATCCACAAGATTTTTATTTTGCTACAACTAATGCGTTCAATGCTCCTAGTAGATTATGGAGATGCAGATTCACTGATGTGAATAGATGGGAAATTGGTGGCACTATAACAGCTGTGTTAGATGGAAGTGAAGGCCAACGAATGATTGACAATATTACAATCGACAATTCTGGACATATCATGCTCCAAGAAGATCCAGGTAATCAAACACATATTGCAAAAATGTGGCAATACAATATTCAAACTGATGCATTAACTCTCATTGGACAACACCTGCCAACTAAATTTCTTGCAGGAATTAATGCGGATGACTTTCTAACACAAGATGAAGAAGCTTCAGGCATTATTGATGCTCAGGAAATTCTAGGACCTGGAATGTTCTTATGTGTTGATCAAGCTCACTATGCGATTCCAGGAGAAGTTGTAGAAGGTGGACAATTATTAACCTTGTATAATCCATCTACTGATAAATCAAATCCTGAAATTGAAATTTATGGAAACAACAAAAATATTATCATTAACGATATCACACCATCTATAGATGATAATACAGATTTTGGTCCATTAAAGATGGGATTAACATTATCAAAAACATTCCAAATCAATAATACGGGCCTTGGTTATTTAAATATAACTGAGATGAATATTGTTGGTGCTGATGCTGGAGATTTTGTGATTGAAAATAAACCAACTCTTCCATTAACGATCAATGGTAATGCGTCACAAAATTTTACTTTATCATTCAAGCCAACAAAAATTGGTACAAGAAATGCTAAACTTGTTTTAAGAAATACTGATTTCAATGAGCAACAATTCACGTTCCAAATTGCTGGAGATGGATTGATGTCTACATCAACTAATGATAGCAAATTAAATATGGATCAATTCCAATTCACACCAAATCCATTTAATCAATATCTTAATTTAAATTTCAAATTGAATAGTAATGAAGTAATATCTTGCACTATTCAAGACATCAATGGAAAGTTGATTAAGTCCCCATTTACAAATAAACATTTTCAAGCTGGAAATAATCTAGAAATAATCAATACGAGTACCCTTGCTCCTGGCATGTACCTCATAGAACTTATTTCAGGTAATACCAAATACCAATTTAAACTTGCCAAAGTTTTTTAATCAATATTTTTAGAAATAAGAAAGGGAAGAATCATTTTTGGTTCTTCCCTTTTTTTTTAAAAAATAATTTTATAAAATACCAAAACACCTTGCCCAGTTCAATAAGTAGTCATAGAAATTTGGACCGGCCTTAAGATGAACGAACTAAAAGACATAAAAATGTCTTTTAGTGAAGTGAACCTAACAAATTAGCGGAGCCTTCGAAGCTAATTTGTTAGGCTTGATGGAAGTTGAATTGAAAACATAAAAAAAAATTCAAAACTGTTTGAGCTCAACATTATGCTATAGAAAGAACAATAATGCGATCTGGGCAAGTGTTAAGCTAAACAAATGAAAGAAGGCCATTGGCGAGTTTTTTGAAATTAGGTTTCATGAAATTATTTTAGGCTTAGATCTTACAGCCCTGCCTGCGTGGCTAGTCAGGCAGGCTAGAATTTTTGGTTCTTTTTTTTCATGAAAAAAGAACAAAAAGTTGCCAATTAATACGAAAATTAATTTTTAAAGAAAATCAAACAACCAAAATAATTTTTCAACCGCTTTTCCAGTTTGCAAAGGGCTAGGAGTTCTGTTAATACAGAAATGTTCGCCAAAACCTCTTACACAACCCTTATATCAATCACTTTCAACGCCCATGCAAAATCACAATAAGTAAAAGAATCCATATCATTTAATTGTGCAGATGCTGTAATCTTAGTACCGATGTAAACCTGAATATTACTATTGACGGGAAAAGCTCCAGTACTCCTAAATGATAATGCATAAGGATACTGTGTCATCAAATCACTACTTCTTCTGTTAACATCATCCCCATCAGAACTTACGTTTAAATGACACAATTCAATTTGTGTATCCTGAATATTATTAGGATGTAAGATGCTTAAATAGACTGAGCCTTTCAGTTTTATATTCCCATCAGACATACCAAAATTATCCCACAGATGAACACTCATTTCATTTAATGTATTTTGAAGTAATATGTCAACTTGTATGATGCCTGTCGCAGGCATTCTGTAATTAACACCTAATGCAGCCGAAGAATCGTAAAAAACTGTAGTATGGTATGCCCCCCAACCATTCTCAGTATATTCAGTATTCACTTGATTAGATATAAATCCTGAAACTGGATCTACAAAGGATTGATCATCTACGGAGTCAAATCCATGATTGAAATCTTCTTGGATCAACATACTTAGTGGAAATGGTGGTCTGAATTGTGTTACGGATTCATCAATGCCGGACCAATCTGCGAACGCATTGATGCTTTCTGCTGCTATACCACTTAAATGATCAGGTGGAGGTCCATATACATTTTGCAGCAATTGGTCGACCAACACATGATGCTTTTTACGATTTGCCAAAACTCTTTTTAATGATGAAATCTGGCTTACTACATTGGCCCTCATAACTTCCTTTGACTTCAATTGTATCTTAGTCATCACATCCAAACTGCCGATTTTTTTAATTTTATCCATCTGCATTTTGAGATTTGCCTCTTCAATAGCATTAGATATTTTGGACTGATCGTCTTTTTTAAGTATTTTCTTTTCGAACCGATGGACTTGACTGGCTATTTGATCCGCTTTTTTGTTGAATTTAGAAATTCTCTCATTTCTAAATGCCATAAGCTTATCAAAATTAGCTTGAATCTCTTTTTCCAATTTTGGTGAGAATTCACTGTGAATTCCATTGTCTTCGTATTGTTTCATATATAATCCATTAATGATGTTAATAAACCAAATATATAACATAATTTGGAAAACATAGAATTTATCTCAATAACAAAGGGTGGCAGCTGATTACTTGATTCATTAATGCATTAGATGCATTTCACTTCTGGTTATAATTATACTTTAACTTTTGGATTCTTAGAACGAAAGTTAATCCGAATCATTCCTTAGACTATTGATATCCTATAGTTTCGCCAAGTCCTGAATAGACATAATTATCTTTATAAGCGTCCATTAAAATTTTAAATGCAAGATGCCCGGTGCAGTGTGCAGGTGCAACCCGATGAACTTGTAATTCATCCTGAATTATTTTCACCAATTCCATGGTCTTATTTCTGTCAAATGGTATCATATGAAATCCTCCGTAAACCAATTCAATCGGATTCATAGTCATTGTTTTTGTCTGACGTATGATTTGCTCAACTCCGGTATGTGAACATCCCACGATGAGCACCTCACCTTTCTCTGTTTTCATAGATAAAGATAATTCAGGAAGGTTAGTATTTTTACAAGCATCCATTTTATGATCAAATTGTCCTTCGACGAAACTCTTACCCGGGTAACATGAAAAATATCCCATGAAAGGAGAATTTGTGGCAATAATATTTAATCCAGGCAATATTTCTTTTGACGTTTTAATAAATTCAATATTGGCTTTCCAAAATCGACCAGATTGATTAATCGAAAATTTAGTATCACCTCCATTAAAATATTGCATGTGCACAGGTAGTGAATCTTTTACTTTAGGATCCTGACCTGTTGCATCAAAAGGCACCGGAGCTCCCCAGAATATGTCGTATGGAAAATATATTTTGACATTTGGGTTTACTTTTAATAAATAATCGATTCCATTCAGGTGATCAAAATGTCCGTGTGAAATGATCACAATATCCACCTTGGCTAAATCAATTCCCAGTTGGTTTGTATTCTTTTGAAATATATCAGCATTGCTCCCTGCATCAAACAGTATTGTAGTGCCATGGTATTTTGTAATACATGAAAAACCAAAATCCTTAGTTAATGACTCCTTATTGCCAAACGCATCATATAAATTTGTAATCGTTCCTTCTGTTATTTCTTTAGTGACTTTATGTTCATGATAACTTAAAGATGTAAACACCAGGAATACCAGACTACCTAAAACAAATAATTTCTTCATTTTTATTATTTTTTGGATCCAATTAAACTGCGCAGTTGAATAACTTTTACAAATATTAAAGCTAAAATACAAAGAAAAATAAAATGCCCAAAATTTTATTATTTTAAAATCGAAATCTAACTATTCAATTTAGCTTGGCGCTATGGATAAGAACAGCAACTCAAAGAAGGTATACAACAATCGAATTTAAGAATGTATGTTAAATAATTCCTTAATTTTTCAACAAAACAACTTCCAAAAATAAAAAAAAATCCGCTTAAATTCTAACTAATCTAAGCGGAATAAAAAGATATTACACTAAACATTTATTTCATTACGAGAATCTTCCCCTTAATATTTAATGCTCCCTGAGTAAGAGCAAGATAATACATCCCTGCTGGAACATCAGAAATATCAATTTCCAAATTTCCCGAATGAATAAGTTTTGCTTGATCAACTAGCTGCCCGGTAGTGCTAAATATTCTATAGATCAAAGGAACTCCAGTAATTAAATCTTCTGATTTTAAGTTCATTTTATGACTTGCTGGATTTGGAACTATTTGAAGTCTATTGTTACCATTTTCATCAAATGTATTTGTCTTAGGAGAGACTGCACAAAAAAGATTTAATGGATTATTGAATTGATCCTGAACTTCTTGGATATGTTCTTTCATTTTTTTTATCCCGCTAATATGATCTCCAGTTACATCCCGTGTCACCGTAATGGCATAGTTCAAACAAAAAATTTGACCGGGTTCAATCGTAGAAGGTCCAATTCCTTGAACTGATTTTCGATTACCGGGCTTATTATTTGCGCTGACTTCATTCCAATTGGGACTACTATCATTGGGATCCCCAGTGAATAAAAAATTCGAAAGATTAGATGAACCCGGATTGTATCCTGTGCCTTGTGTAGCAATTCTGGATCCATCTTTCCATCTTCCGGATAAATAATGGTAATAATCATTCACTGTACCAGGGCTTCCTGTTTCTGGAGCTTCTGTTGAAATTGGGTCGGTGTAAGAAATAAACCAATTCTTGTGCCGATCATTAATATATGTCAAGCTATTACCCATATTCATTAATGAAATTACAGGAGGTGTTTTACCGAATAATGGATCATTACTGTTTGCAGAGTAAGTGTAGGAAGAATTGGAAGGAATATCGAATCCAACATAATTGCTTCCGGGATCACCACTATTCATATCACTAAAGAGTCCAATATAAAAATTGTGATAGGTATTGTTAGATTTATTTATGATTTTATAGGTAAGATAAATAGTTTGATTGACGGATTCTAAAGAAGATTGATATCCCCAGAGCATTCCCAAAATTTGAAAACCCAAAGGATCACCTTTAGTAATTGAATGCTTTTCCTTAGTATCATTAAGAATAAAGTAAATGCATTGATCTCCTAAAATTATAGGATATTCTCCCAATTCAGGTTCATACCATACATTATGGTTTAAATCTTCAAAGAGAAATAATCCACTAGTAAAAGCTCTATCTTTATCAAAATTCGATTGCGGAAATTCTTTAATTTCTTTTGGAATGACATATCCAGGTTTATTAAAATTCTTTTTATGATCCTCAATCATCGTCTTATTTAATTTCCAAACTTTGTCATACTTTAAATCATAATCAAAAGATTTATAGTCTGCATCAATAGGCCCATAAAAAAGTTCATGTCCTTTTGAAAAATCTGTTTGTCCTGCAAAATGCAATGCACCTGCAGGATCATATCCACCCATCCATAAAGATGTCGAGTTCATTAAGTTTTTGTCGGGATCTGTCTTCAATTTTAATTCTTTAAAAAGTTCACCATTAGAACTCACAGTAGCAATAATATTGTTAATGTCTAAGGTTTCTAAAGCCTGAGCTTGTAATAAGAAACACATTCTTAATAAGCAAAATGCTGTAAATAAATATTTCATAATCGTTAATTTTAAAGGATAACGAACCTTTGATGAGAAGTGCTGCTTCAAATACCAAAAACAATAATGCTATACTCTGGGCATTATTGTACTAATCGTACTAAAAATTAATATAAGAAAAGAAATAAAAAAAATAAACACTGAATAAACTTTATCCAAATTCAATTCATTTAGAGCTTTACTATTTTATTCGATATTAAGAGTTGGTCATCCACTATAAACATAAGTTCATATATCCCTGTAGGAAGCAATTTTGTACTCATTTCCATTCTGCCTTTTTGTTGAACTTGAATATCATGTGTCATTATACCATGGATATTTCGAATTTGGAGACGATATTTTGAATATTTTTTTAGGGATTCGTATGTTACAATGATTTGATCACTAAATGGATTGGGTGTTACTTTAAGTAAGGCTTGTTTATTGGTTTCTGTCGTTGACACAAGTCCAATATAAGTACTTATGGAATTAGTTAATACAGGCGTGTTGTAATCGAAGTAAATAGATGCTTTATTTCTTAGCGTAAAGGGTTCATTGGTTGCATTGGGTCTAATAGCGAATTGAACGAAGCCATGTGATGCTATTTCATTAACGCTACTGTCAGGCAAGAATATATTTTTGAAATAGACTTCCAGAAAACCCAATTTTTTCATGCGCAATTGATACGGATGACTTGCATTCACAACTCGAATACTGGTTGGATCAATGGCCTTGCTTAGTGTATCGCGAATGGTCACATCGAATGCTGTGTCTGTTCCTGTATTCTGAAATCGTATGGTATAAATAAGTTCTTTATTCTGGTCAGATATGGAATAGTAGTTTGATTTATTGACCAGCTTATCATTAGGATCGTAAGAAGCTACAATTTTACTATTCCACACGGCTATATCATTAATTGGATTAACATCATTTATAGCATCTACTTCTGCGATAAGTTCGAATGGTGTTCCTTGTTTTGCAGATGTTGGTGGTGCTATCTCTATTCTAAAAGATTTACTGCCTTTAATTTCAATGGTATTTGTATAATCCCATCTCAACAGATTGCCTCCAAGAATAGTGGTATACATAGGATTGGTTCGAATAACATTCCAACCTATTGGAAACTGTAATGTAATAACTGATTGCGTTGCTGCAATATTACCAACATTGTTTACTTGCAATGTTACTACACTAGTCCTTCCCGGACGGGCAACAGTTGAATTGATTTGAATTTCTAAATCCAATAAATCTTTTTCCTGAATCGCGAAATCATATTGTCCGGGAATTTGTCCAAATACATTTCCAACATTAATTTGATAATCACTTGGAATTACAGTTGCGACTGCTGGATTGGGGACAGACGCTTTTATCGTATTAATTGCATTCCTTTCCAAGAGTATCGTATATCCATTTTGATTGGAAAAAGTAGCGAAAGATCCTGGTGCAGAACTGACGATATAATCATTCAATTTGATTTCCTGATTATCAAAAAATCCATTTTTATTTTTATCCAGGAACACAATGCCTTTGACATAATTTGTGTTTTGGCAACCCAGACTGTCATTATAAATGATATGAAAATTCACTAAAGAATCGTATTTACAGCAGCTTGCATCCTTAAATGTAGCTTTTGCAATTCCTTCATTATATATTTTCGTGCCATGCCAATCAAATGGTAATTGTGTTGCACAAATATTTCTTGTAGGACCTAACTTTTCAGGATTATTTGTAATACAAATGGAAGTACATTCCGGCCCTTCCTGATCACATATGGAACCTGAATTAGGATTGCCAATATAAGCTGTCACACAAAGTTGAAAATCAACTCTATCTGGAAGATCAAGCAATATTTCATTTTTTATTCCTCCTACTATATTCCCATCCAAAGTCCATTCATATGTAGGTACACAATTGCCATTCTGGCCATCCACTTTAAATTTCATATTACAAATTCCCTGGCACACTAGGATTTTTCTATCAGGATCATTATTAATTTTGCCTAATGGACTTAATTGAGGCGAAGATCCTCCATTTGTTCTAATTGTGAAATCACAAACATCTCCAAGGAAACCATCCACAAACAAATAGTATGTCTTACATGCTATGAAATTTGCATTAATGGTGTATGTGCCTGGCCCATGCACGTCATTGTTACAAGCAATTGACTCCTTACAGTCACAATCTCCCCAAATACCATATTGAATTCCTCCCCCAGTAATTGAACAATTGCCTATATTAAATGTAATGGTAACATTTCCACCTTCAGTAACAAATGCCCACCAAGCAGTATTATGAGAAGCACCTCCTCCGGGACATAATGGTGTGCATCCTGTAGGATTACTATAAACAGGATTTGAACAGCTATAACCATTTAATTCATCGAGTGAGCATAACACATTCGCGTCTTTACAATTATCTGCAGAAGGAGGACTGCATTGAGCGATAGCAGTCTGTCCAGTATATATAGATAGAAATAAAAAGATCGTGTAAGGAAGGATGTAATAAATATTTCTATATAAGTTCATTTTTTTGTTTACATTTTTAAGAAATAACATTGCTATGTTAGAAAATACAAAGTTCTATTCATTCCCAGTTATCATCATTTTTAATGTCTGAATTTTATTTTTTTGATTGACTTTGATGAAATATGTTCCATTTGGAATTTGTTGCTTTTGCAGATCTAAATTTAATTTTGAAGAATATGTAATTCCACTTTTTCTATAATATGAAGTTCCATCTAAAGAAATAATTTCAATGGACGTTTTTGTATATGACAAAAGACCATCTAACGTAAATATTCCTTGATTAGGATTAGGCATGATTCTAATAGTATTATTAGAATTTGCATCTTGAACATCTGTAGTTTTTAATGATACTGAAATACATTGTGGAACAACTGAATTACAAATACTATCAATTGTTAAACAGATTTTCCCAAAAGTTTCAGTTGAATCCCATTTTATTCTGATCTCACTACTATCATTCAGATTCTTAGTGAGTATTGTTCCTCCAGTGACGGTCCAATGATATTTTTTTAATGCACTATTTTGCTTTACTGTATCAACATACGTAGAGATCATATTTCTGAATGCTGAAGTATCGCCTGAAAGAAAAAAATTCGGAGTAAAATTTTCATTGATGCCTTCGCAAAAATCAAAATAGCAAGTTTTAATCATAGTACCAAGTTTGACATTAACCTTCATTTCAAGACAGTAAATATCCTTTTTATCCACAAGTATTTTCTCCTTTGTATCAATACTATTTTTTGTAAAGTCTTTCTGCAAGTACCACTTGTAAGCATATTCATAAATTTCCCCACCGCCACATGTCTTGGTTCGATTAACAATTCTAGGACTTATTTCTATCTTCCCATTAACACATTCTTCAGTAAATGTTATATTAAAATCAAGAAATATAGCGGTCAATTTATAAGTACTATCACATCTGTATGGCACAGTAGCTTTTGACAATAATAGAATTTTATCTAAAACACAAGAACTATATGATTGTCTTGTTGTAGGGTCGGTATATATTTCCGTTTTATCACATCCTATGTGGAATACATTTGGTGGTATCGGTATTGGCAATATACTAAAAGTCACAACTGAATCGAAAATACAACAATCAGTACCCTTGAACGTATTTCTATACTCTCCAGGTTCCTTAATCTCTTGACTATGCCATTTATGTGGTATTTGCTCTGCACATAAAATTCTTGGTATTCCAAGCTTATCCCAAATAGGACGAACTTCAATTGTTACACATTCTGGACCTTCCTGATCACATATTGAACCTGAGGAAGGGTTACCTATGTATGCCGTAACACAAAGTTGAAAATCCCCTTCGTCAGGAAAGTCTAAGTCTATATTATCATCATCTCCTCCTACAATATTTCCATCGAGAGTCCATTCATAGGTAGGTTCACAATTTCCATTCTGACCAGCTACTTTGAAATTTTTATTACAAGCTCCTTTACATAATTGAATTCTTCTGTCTAGGTCTTCATTTATTTTAGTTAGCTTTTTTAAGTTAGGCATAGCACCTCCGGAAGTTGCAATTGTAAAATCACAAACATCTCCTGAACATCCATCTACAAAAATGTAATACGTTTTGCAAGCTGTTAAGTTAGCTGTAATGGTAAATTGCCCAGGACCATTACAATTAGGATTACAGGCCACAGATTCAGAACAATCGCAATCACCCCAAATACCCATTTGGACTCCAGTACCATTCACCGAACAATTTTGATACGTAATAGTAATTGTTACCATTCCTCCTTCCGTTACAAACGCCCACCAAGCTGTATTGTGAGCTCCACCGCCTGAAGGACATAAGGGGCTACAACCTGTTGGATTACTATAATTGGGATTCAAACAGGAATAACCATTTAATTCATCTAGTGAACACAATACATTAGCATCTTCACAATTATCAACCGATGGCGGTGTGCATTGAGCGTTAGATTGGGTTGGTTCAATTAAAAATATACAAAATATGTATATTGCAAATATTGTTCTATTCATCACAATAAAATAAAGTTCATCAGAATTATTCCGAAGCAAGTGTCAATTATTGTCAAGACCCTTGAACACCTTGAATCGCTGCTTGAATAAATATTAAATGATTCGATCATCAAAGTCTGTGACGTCGATGCCATTTAACTTTTAAGCAAAAATATCAAAATTTAAAGTACAATATTATTCCGATTATATTAATTGCAAAGGGAAAAAATTTAAACAAGACATCGCAGTTAAAAACTGCGACGATCGTGGTTTATTAATAATTAGAACAGAAATTTCAAAAATTCATTTTTAATCGATCGTCAAAGTCTCTGACTTCGATGCCACTTAAACTTTATTCAAAAATATCAGAATCGATTCCCATATTTTATAAATTTCTTTATCGTTTGATGACGGCCTTGTTCTAAATTTATAAAATATATTCCATCTGTCAAACTGGAAATATCAATTTTGTTTTGGTATTTACCTTTCATTACCAATACTCCCACAGCATTTATGATCTCGAAATTGAAATGATCATCATTATTTAAACTAATATTTAAATACTTTGATGTTGGATTCGGAAATACGCTTATTTGATTTTTTTTATCGCCGACCTTTTTTGTTGAGGTAATCATATTATTATACCGCGCAACAGCAAAATCAGTAACGCCAGCCTTAAACGAAATTCCAGCCACAATAATTTTATCGTCACTTTGTAGTGCAATGGCTTTGGCCTCATCATCTGCATTTCCAAAATCAGTAATCACTTTACCATCTTGCCCAAAACTATCATCTATGCTTCCATCTTTATGATAACGTTTAATCATAAAATTTTGTCCGCTTGCATCACTACGGTACCCTGTTACTAAAATTTTTTCATCACTTTGAAGGGCTACGGTATAAGCCAACTCAATAAAGCTTCCAAAACTACTTGAAAACACATATCCATCTATATCAAATGTAGTATCCACACTCCCATCAGTATTATACCTCGCCAAAACATACCCTAGGCCATTTCCATTATCGGTGGCAGCGCCTAAAACTAATTTTTGATCACTTTGTAACACCATAGAATTCGTTCTAGCGCTTGAATTGACAATGATTGTGTATAATTTGCCATCTTGATCAAAAGTATTATCTAAGCTCCCATCACTGTTGTATCTGACGATTACCATTAACCCTCTTGTTGCCTGGGTCTTACTATAGGCTGTAACTACTATTTTTCCATCATTTTGAATGACTAATGAATTTGCAAAATCATAAAGACTTCCCAAATCTGTAACAACTATTCCATCCACATCAAAAGTATTGTCCAAAGTACCATCACTATTGAAACGTATGACTGCAATATTAAAATCAATGGCATCATTACTTACCCCTCCAGTCACCACAATTTTCCCATCCTTCTGAATAGCTATAGCATAAACTTCAGTGAATACCGCTCCAATTGCTGAAGTCAGAATACCCGTGTGATTAAAGCTGGTATCTAGACTTCCGTTAATATTATATCTCACCAGAATCATCACTTCTGTAACACCAATGGAACTTGATCCTGCTGCTAGTATTTTTCCATCTTTTTGTAAAGCCACTGAATAGGCCCTAACATTTGATCCGGATATAGCTGTCGTCACAATGCCATCAGTATCGAAGCTTTTATCCAAACTTCCATTCTCATTATATCTCACGAGAACCATATCATTCTCCGGAGCGCCTCGATAGCCTGCAACTATTATTTTACCATCTTTTTGCAGGAGGATAGATTGCGCCTCTGCCTCTTTACTTGCTGCATGTGTAGTGACTTTTCCATCTGAATCAAAAGTAAGATCTAAGGATCCGTTTTGAGCTTGTGCGCCATTCATTGAGAATAGGGCAATGATGACAATAATTATTTTTGAAAAGAAGGTATAATTTGTATTCATATTTTGATTCATTAGGCTCTTGTTTTGATTTAAACCATTTAAATGAATGCGTAAAATACAGCTTATTTTCGAAATTGTACCTAATCTATTTTATTCAATAAAGTATTTTAGTTTCAGAACTTATTGCCATTTTGACAATATGATCATCAATAGAGCAAATTCGCAATTTAAACTAAAGGAAAAATATATAATATTAAGTAGTTATATAAATTTGGATCGGCCTTAAAGGATAAGCCGTTAAAAAATGATGGAATGAAACCGTTAAAAATTCAAAACTGTATGAGCTCAACAGAATGCTAAAAAAAAGAACAAAAATGCGAGCTGAGCAAGTGCAAAGCCAAGCCAAAGAAAAAAGAAAGTGGCGAGTTTTTTGAATTTAGGTTTCATGAAATCATTTTAGGCTTAGACTTTACAGCCTAGAATTTTTGGTTCTTTTTTTTCATGAAAAAAGAACAAAAATTAGTAATTAATACGAAAATTAATAATTTAGAAGGATGTCAAACCACCATAATATTTTTGCAAACGCATTTCTAGTTTGTGTATGATAAGGAGTTCTGTGCTTATTTAATACAATGATTTTTAGACCATTCACTTAGGTATAAACTAAATAATATACATTTTCTAATTGAGTAAGTGATTTAACTTATACATTTTCCAAAGTTTAATAGTATACCTCTTTTTAGATGTCCTACTGAATATGACAATAGATGACTCAATCGATGTTATAAGATGAACAGAAACTTATATCCCACCATAGTATTAAAAAATGTAATTAGTTTGCGCTTGTTTAAATTCCTTTAGGTAACTCTATATTTAATACTGCAAAAATCTTTTTAAACGATTTAACATCATAATGGTGATCTTTAAAGTAGATCAAATCGTCCTTCATCAAATCTTCCCAACTGTAATCTGGTCTAATCTTATCTTTCTGATGCGTTTTGTAAATATCAAGTGCTCTTTTTTGATCACCACTAAATAAATGAGCATGTGCTATGTTCATTATTAAATTGAGATCTTCAGGATATAATGCTACACCTCGCTTGAAAAACGATATAGCCTCTTTGTATTTTTTTTGTTCAAGCATATACCAACCAATTTCTGTGATTACATTATTCTCCAAGCTCAAAGTATCGGGATTAGTGATTCTAATTGCATTTGGAAATTCCTTTCCATCGACGTTTCGAGCATATCCAATAATGTTTCCCTTGCTATCTTTAATAAATGTTTTTACAGCGGGAAATTCCTCATTAAAAAAACAAGTTGGTGTACTAAAATACATATTGACATATCTTCCATTGGTATAAAAATGATACTTGTTATCTTTTTTACCAATAGCTGACCATGTTTGATCATAGAGATAAAGGCCCTCATATGATTTTAATACTTTGTCTGCTACTTTAATGGATTTTTTTCTAAGTGGTTCATGATAAAAATTTTTCCATTGATATGCTTTGGCAACACTATTGATGACTTCAGATATTATGGTTCCGTCATCTGAATTTAAAAAAATGACTACACCATTTCCTCCTTCTAAACTCCCATAAAAATCGCCACAAAATCCATCATTACGCGCACCATGTTCAAAATATTTCTCTCCATTATTATCCACAATAAAAGAACCCAATGATGTCGGACCATCATTATAAGGCGTTAAGTGTAATTTCACCATTTCAGGACTCAATACTTTGGATGGTTTACCTTGATAGGCTAATTGCATATCTATGATATATTGGCATAGATCACTAGGTGTCATCCACAATCCCGCTGCAGCCTGCTCCGGATAAACGTGAAATTTATTGGAAATGGGTGTGCCATCACCACTGTATGCAGATGCACACAAATGTTGTTTTTCTTTAGGTGGAGGTTGCGAATAAAAACTGGTTTCCATCCCAATTGGTTTTAATATATGGTCATACATCCATTCATCATAGTTCTGCTTGGTAACATCAGTAAGCAAAACCTGTGAAATAGTAGTACCGCCACCTGAATATTCAAATTGTAATCCGGGTTCATACGCACTGCGAACTGCTGGCGTAAACGATGGTTTTTTTCCATCTAATACTTCCAAAATTGTTGGAATAGGACCATCGATATCATGACCCGGAAAACCATGCACCGTTAATCCTGCATTGTGACTTAATATATGTGCCAGGGTAATTTTTTTTCCTCTTGATAGTGAGTCATAAGGAAATTTCCAAGAAATCAAATATTCATTAATGTCTGTATTAAGGTCTACTTTTTTTTCTTGTGCTAATTTTAAAATGCCCAATGCATTTAATGATTTACTGATGGATCCCGGTTCAAAAAGGGTCTCTGTTGTCATCGGTTTTTTCTCCTCTTCGTTAGCCCAACCATAAGCTTTAGCCCAGGCTATTTTGTAGTCATGAATCACAGCAATGCTCATTCCTTTTACCTTATATTTTTTCATTCGCTCGAGAATGGTACTCGGTTGGTCATCATTGAGTAGGAGTCTGCCAGTGATATTATGTTCAATTTCGTTTATTTTGTCAAGGGTCTCTTGAGTATAAATTGTTTGCGCTAATAAATTATTTAAACCAAGACAAAGAGATATTAAGAAAAGGGTCATTTTCATGATTTCGAAATGTGTTTTTTATATATGATTAAAAATGGTTTTCCAGAAATGCTCACAATAAATTAAAAAATTATTTTAGGTGTGTAATGCAATTTAATTTTAATAAAAAATTTATAAGTATTCAGGTCTGAGCCCTGTATGGGCGATTAATTTTTTGCGACGGATAAAATTCGTTGTAACAAGTAAATATATTATGTTTTTGGCGGCATTTGCCGTTCGAAGCAATGGTACATTTTTTGCCAGATTTTTGCAAAAATGATGACAAAAACATACCGCACTTATTTTGACCTGAATAATTACAAGAATTTATTTTCATTTCCCTGTTTCCAGTCGATAACCGACACCATGTACGGCAACTATACCAACCGTCAAATCAACGGCTAATTTTTTTCGTAATCTGGACACAAAAACATCAACACTGCGTCCCACTAAAACCCCTTCATCAGCCCAAACTTCACGAAGTATAAAGTCTCGCTCTAACAACTGATCCGGACTCGTTACAAAGAGCTTGAGTAATTTGGTTTCTCGGAAGGTAAGTGCTTGTCTTTCGTCACCATGTATGAGTTGTTGTCCGGATACATCAAGACGAGAATTTCCGAATTCCAACCAATCTTTTTCATCATCTGCTAGAGGAGGTAACGACACCGATTTTTGACGTCGGAATATCCAAAAACCAGCAACTCCACTTAATATCAATATTAATAGTCCATTGATTCCGGCCCAAAAAGGTTTTTTTGCGTGTTGTTTTAGAAAACTGATCTCAATAAAATGACATGATTCATCCAGATCCCGTCCTTGACAAGCAACGCTTTTGGTCTGAAGAAAATCTTGTTGGTGATATCCTAAATCTATGATCGCATCCTCACAACGCCTTACAGCCACATCGTAAGGTTGTTTAATTTCAAACAGGTCTAGTGATGATTGCAGTAGTCCTGGGAGTTGTTCGTACCGAAAAGGCCGCTCTAGACGAACTCGCCATACTCCGGGACCTGTTTGTTCAATGGCTGGAATTCTGCTCGTGCTATCTCCTGATAATCGAAGCAATCCATCTGCAGTTCGTCGCAAGGCAAGATTGACTTTATTAGGTGATAATTCCAGCTGCATATCTGTCTGTGCAAACAGTGACTCTGATACTAATATAGCACCTACCAACAATGATAATAATCGTATAGTTTTGGAACTAAAACTTGAAATCATAGCCTAAAAATAATACCTTTTTATCAACAACCAGAATTTACTGACATGGCATAGATTTTTGAACCTGATTTTACAAATTCGAATCGTCTATTTTCCTTAGATCCGGTGAGTACCGCTTGCCAGCTTTGGCCTTTATCAGTAGATCTATAAATCACATTCCCTACACAACACACGAGAACATCACCCATTTGAATGATATCATTAATCACCTGTCCGGTTGACGATTGAGTAGCTATAGAAACGTTTAATTCCACAGGAAGCAGGTGTTCATCCATTCGTTTCCAGGTCAATCCAAGATCATCTGAATATCTCAATTTGTTGGCCAACTTACCAGCATATGCCATTTTATCTTTCCATTCATTACTTCTTAAACTGATTGCAAAAAACCTACCTTCAATGACTTTAGTTGTAGACGTTCCACGATCATCAGTCAAAACTTGCGTCCAATGTTCTCCTTTATCAATAGAACGGATTAAACCACTGGAGCATCCGGCAATAATAACATCATTGGATAAGGACATCGTGTACACATTTTCATCATTATAAACCTGATTCCATGTCTTCCCATCATCAACAGATTTAAAAATCCCCTTATTACAAGCTAAAAGTATGGCTCCATTAGGAAGCTCCAAAACTGAAAAAATATATTTGTCATTCAGATTCAAGTATTTTGGAATCCAAATTCCGGTCGATGAAATTTTTTGATACAATCCATTATGTGCACTATGAGCATATGGCCCAAATTTGCCGGGAATAAAACTATAGATGGGGTCAGTAATAAACATATCCTTATCCCATGTTGGGTTAACAGCCTTACTATTACTTCGGATAACCCCATGTTCAGATCCAAGAAAGATTTCATCTTGTGTTGCAATGATACAATTGAGTCCCATGCCATCTGATAAACCCAAACCAACATCCCTCCAGGTCTTGCCACCATCCTCTGATTGATAGATGATTTTGGAGTCAGAAATGAGAATCTTCTCTGGTGCTTTCTGGCAAGAGACTAAGGATTGGAGAAAAAACAAAAAAATGACATTATACATTTTCATAAGTTAATTGATTAGTGAAACAATGGTGCAAATCTATGGTTGCGATGAAAGCTGTCTATTATTTGGGTGTAAAACAATGTAACATAAATGTAAAAGGATGTATTTAGCCCCTAAATAGGGCAGTTTTGGCCAATTTCAATGACCTATTACGAGAACCTATATTTACCAATAGAAGCGTTTATGTCAATTCCATTTGAAAGAGTATTGAATGGATAAATTCTCCTTTTAAACCTACTGTACCTTACTTAAGATTAAAAATGATATATGCATAGTCATTTTAGGATTTATTGATTAAGCTGTATAGCTATTTTAGGACAAGACATAGCTATTTTAGGACAAGACAAACAGTGAGGATGACCCGTGGATAAGCCGTGGATGAGTCGTGGATACTTGCTTGTGAATAGTACTTTAGATCAATGTGTACTTAAATTGAATTCTAGGCATAAAAAAAAATTAAACAGATTGATCATGCTTTAATGAGATATGATCCACATTCTTCAGTAAAATTTGTGCGTGGGTTGAGGGCGTCGAAGCAGTTTAATAGGTTCCAACATTGGACCACTTCCAAAATGGTAGATAGATTTTATTATTTTGTTTTGTTTCAGTCCCATAATCCAAAATGGAAATTGGCCAGATAAATTAAAATTTACCTAAATTTTAGCCTAAAAACATACGCTCGTTTAAAAGTTCCCTACGTTAGTACGAAAGTACTTGACAAAAATATCCTAGATCTTTACCTTTGATTAAGTAAACCTAATCCTAAACGTTTTGAAATTAACATTCCAAAGTCTCTAATAAAAGCCGAAATCAATGTTAATATCATGGGATTGCAAGGGCAAAAAATATTAAATCAAAAATCCGTTGGCTTGAAAACTATATCTATAGAAAACTTACCTCAAGGATTATATTTGATGACTATAACTAAGGGTGACGAAATTAAATTCAGTGATAAAATTTTTGTTTCAAAGTAAGATGAAAGTCAATCAACATTTAAAGACTTTTAAAAAGTATATGTGGATACTCCTGATTTCAGGAGTATCCATTTCTCAAGCTCAGAAAGAAGACTATAATTGGGTTTTGGGCTATGCAGACCATTTAGTAACTGATACTCTTTTTGGCAGAACTATTTTAAATTTTAACAATGCATCTTTGAATATTACCAAAACAACTATAGGTGTACTTAGTTACTTAGATTATACGAATGCTTCTATTTCTGATTCAAGCGGAAAACTATTGTTTTACACCAATGGCATTAGCGCTTTTAATCGTAATCATCAGATCATGCCTAATGGTAATTACATTTGTCCCGGAGAAGTGGCAGAATGGAATTTTGAAAATGGCTTGCGATTAGAACAAGCAGCAATGATATTGCCCTGGCCGGAACATCCTGCTCAATATTTTATCATCAATAAAATATTACAAGCACAAACCATTTATTTATCAGATACTTTGTATTATTCAACGGTTAACATGAAATTAAGAGGTGGATTAGGTGATGTTGTTGAAAAACACAAGATACTCCTTGCTGATACCATGTCACTTTCATATATGACTGCATGTAGACACGCAAATGGCAGAGATTGGTGGTTTTTAATTGCAGAATACGATAGTCGGATAGTCCATAGATATCTATTGGATCCTCGAGGTATAATCCACAAGGGAATTCAGGAAGTAAGTTATAAAATTATTGATACTCCAGGTCAGGCTGCTTTCTCTCCTGATGGCAATAAATTTGCTATACATTATATTACCGATTTTGGTTATAGGGAATTGCATTTATTTAATTTTGATCGGTGCAATGGATTATTAATGAATCAAAGAATTGCTAAACTCCCTTATACCACATCAGCTGCAACAGGGTTAGCATTTGCACCTTCAAGTAAATATTTATATTTAACGCTTGGTGACAGAGTATGGCAAATTGACACCGATGACAATGCACCTGTTCAAAACAAAATAGAAATAATAGTATCAGATCACTTTGGATGGCCATATGAATTTTTTTATGACCAGATGCAACTGGCTCCAGATGGCAAAATCTATTTTGTATCTGATAATGGTGCAAACTACATCAATGTCATTCATGATCCTGATAAGAAAGGTCTTGCATGTAAACCAGAAGCACATGCACATATGATAACTTTTAATTTAAGCAATCCTAATTTTCCACATTTTAGATTGGGAAGAGCTTGGAATACCATATGCGATACTCTATTTACTGATATTAATGAACCAGAAGTCGACTTTAAGTATGAAGATATTTATTTATACCCGAATCCAGCACATTCACAAGTAAATATCTTTATACCCGACCATTTACTTCATCAAATGATATCTTATAGAATTTATGACCTGCAGGGCAAAATGCTAGAACACGATAGTCTAAATCCAAGTCGTGATATTTCAATAACTAATTTACCAAAGGGAATCTTTTATATCAGCGTCTTTTGCAAAAATGAATTAATCTTAAATGAAAAACTGGTAATCATAAATGAATAATACCTAATAAAAAATTGCGAATCTTATCTTCTAATTTAATAAATGGGATGCCACTTGCAAAGATTAATTTATCAGATGGAAATAATTTAAATGCTAAATTCATTAAAAATTAGTACATTCAATTGGAATGCACCCAATAATTGGGTTGCATTCCAATTTTAATCCTTCTATTAACTATGAAGTTATTATATCTAGTGCTATTTCCTTTATTTCTTTCCGCTCAAGGTAAGCGTGATTATATTTGGTTGCTTGGTGGTAATAGAACTCCAACTACAGACACAAGCTATCAGGGATTTCAGATTGACTTTAATATAAAGCCAAAAGCAATTTATGTTAGGGACAGGCCTCTGCCGATTTTAAGACAAAACAATGCCAGTATTTGTGATAAAAATGGCAATTTGTTAATGTACACCGCTGGCTGCAATATTTCAGACAGACTTCACAAACCGATGCCCAATGGGAAAATAAATGAAGGTTTCGTTTGGGAATTTGCTTGCACCCGAGGTGATTATGTGATTCATAATGGTAGCTTATTGCTTCCCAGTTCATTAAATGATAGTACCTATTTTATAATTCATAAATTTGTTGAATTTGACCCAGATTCTGCTTTACCAGGAGCAACAGCAACTAAGCTTTTGTATAGCACTGTGGACATGACATTAAACAATGGATATGGAGATGTGACAGAAAAAAATCAAGTAATAATAGTAAAACACCTTTCAGGTGGAGATCTCACTGCTACACGACATAGCAATAATCAGGACTGGTGGATCCTTGTCCCGGGAAGAGCAAATGATTTATATTATAGTATTCAATTCTCGAAAAATGGTCCGTTACCATTTCAGGAAATGAAATTAGGTATTCCTATGCAATACCTTGATGATGGCGGCTCTCAATCCAGCTTTTCACCAGATGGCACAAAGTATGCGCGAATGACTCCAAGTACTGGACTGTTTTTAATGGATTTTGATCGCACTTCAGGTAAACTAAGTAATTTTAGAAATGTAACCACAGGATCTGAGACGAATGACCATACCGTAGGAGTTGCATTTTCTCCTGATTCAAGATTTGTTTATCTGGTCTATCGCTGGGATTTGTATCAGGTAGATACCTGGGACCAAGATTTAAAATCTAGCCTAGTCCATATTGCTACCTGGGATGGATATGTGGAAGGCGGTATCTGGGCTGCAGGATTTGATGCAGCCATGCTTGGGCCAGATTGCAAGATTTATATTCGCACAGGTACCAGTAATCGCGTGATGCATGTGATACACAACCCCAACGCTAAAGGCAAGGCCTGCAATTTTGAACAGCATGGTATTCAATTACCAGCCCGCAACCATGCCAGTATTCCTAATTTTGTAAATTATCGCCTGGGATATGAACCAGTATGTGATAGTTCGCTAACAATGACATGGAGTCAATACCTTACCAAAAATTGGATGGAACTCTATATTTATCCAAATCCTGTTGTAAAAGAATCAAATATGGAAATTTCAGATCGCAGTAGATATATCACATCCATTATGATAAATGATCTTCAAGGTCGAATAGTAAGAACGACCTTTTCCAATGATAAAAATTATAAGCAAAAATTGGACCTTACTTCTTTAAATCCTGGAATTTACTTTGTTAATATAAAAGATAATCATGGCATAAATTGGAAAGGAAAATTCATTAAACAATAATGTCAACAAACAAACTATATAATGAGATATTTCCTAACTTTACTATTCAATCAAATCCATAAATCCCAATTGAAAATATCCAACAAGGATTATATTTGATGACCATATCTAAGGGTGACGAAATAAAATACAGTGATAAAATTTTTGTATCAAAGTAAGATGAATGTCAATCAACATTTAAAGACTTTTAAAAAGTATATGTGGATACTCCTGATTTCAGGAGTATCCATTTCTCAAGCTCAGAAAGAAGACTATAATTGGGTATTAGGTTATAATAACCAATTAGGTACTGATACGCTTTTTGGCAGAACCGTTTTAAATTTTAAAAATGAATCATTAAATATAACTAAAACAACTATAGGGGTTCTTAGTTACCTTGATTATACAAATGCATCTATTTCAGATTCAAGTGGAAAGTTAATGTTCTATACCAATGGCATAAGTGCATTTAATCGCAATCATCAGATCATGCCTAATGGTAAATATATTTGCCCTGGAGAAGTGGCAGAATGGAATTTTGATGTTGGGCTTGCAGTAGAACAGGCTGCAATGATTTTACCTTGGCCAAATCATTCTGATCAATATTTTATTATCAACAAAATATTACAAGCACAAACCATCTATTATTCAGATACCTTGTATTATTCAACAATAAATATGAAACTAAGAAGTGGATTAGGAGATGTAGTAGTTAAACATAAAATACTCTTTGCTGATACCATGTCACTTTCATATATGACAGCATGCAAACACGCCAATGGAAGGGATTGGTGGTTCTTAATTGCAGAATACGATAGTAAGATAGTCCATCGATATCTTTTGGATCCTAGAGGAATTAATCATATTGGAACTCAAGAAATTGATGAAAAAATTTATGATACAGTTGGTCAGGCTGCCTTCTCTCCAGATGGTAATAAATTTGCAATACATTATATAACTGATTTTGGTTATAGAGAATTGCATTTATTTGATTTTGATCGGTGCAATGGATTATTAATGAATCAAAGATCTTCTAAACTCCCCTATACCACATCAGCTGGAACAGGATTGGCATTTGCTCCTTCAAGTAAATATTTATATTTAACGCTTGGTGACAGAGTTTGGCAAATTGATACCGATGACAATACACCTGTTCAAAATAAAATAGAAATATTAATATCTGATCACTTTGGATGGCCATATGAATTTTTTTATGACCAAATGCAACTCGCTCCGGATGACAAAATTTATTTCGTATCAACTAATGGTGCTAATTACATCAATGTGATTCACGAACCTGATAAAAAAGGCTTGGCATGTAAACCTGAAGCGCATGCACATATGATTACATTTAATTCAAGCAATCCTAATTTCCCACATTTTAGACTTGGTAAAGCGTGGAATACCATATGTGATACAGTATATACTGCTATCCGAGAACCAGAAGTCGACAATAAGTATGAAGCTATTTATGTATACCCCAATCCTGCACATTCACAAGTAAATATCTTTATACCTGACCATTTACTGCATCAGGATATCTCTTATAGAATTTATAATCTACAAGGTAAATTGATAGATCACAATAGTCTAAATCCAAGTCGCGATATTTCAATAACTAATTTACCAAAGGGAATCTTTTATATCAGCGTCTTTTGCAAAAACGAATTAATCTTAAATGAAAAACTGGTAATCATAAATGAATAATATCTAATAAAAAATTGAGCATCTTATCTCATGATTTGATAAATTGAAAGTCTCATGCAAAGATTAAATTAACAGATGGAAATAATTTAAATGCTAAATTTATTAAAAATTAGTACATTCAATTGGAATGCACCCAATAGTGGGGTTGCATTCCAATTTTTATCCAATTATTAATTATGAAGGTATTATTTCTAATATTATTTCCTTTATTTCTTTCCGCTCAAGGTAAGCGTGATTATATTTGGTTGCTTGGTGGTAATAGAACTCCAACTACAGACACAAGCTATCAGGGATTTCAGATTGACTTTAATATAAAGCCAAAAGCAATTTATGTTAGGGACAGGCCTCTGCCGATTTTAAGACAAAACAATGCCAGTATATGTGATAAAAATGGCAATTTGTTAATGTACACAGCTGGCTGCAACATTTCAGACAGACTTCATACCCCTATGCTCAATGGGAAGATCAATGAAGGTTTTGTTTGGGATTTTAGCTGTAATCAAGGAGATTATGCAGCTTTTAATGCAACATTATTTATTCCTATGCTCAAATCTGAAAATCAATATATTTTATTTCATAAATTCGAAGAGTTTGATCCTAACCCACAGTTACCGGGAGCGACTGTAACTAAACTTTTATATAGCACTGTTGATATGACTTTAAGTAATGGTTACGGAGATGTGACAGAAAAAAATCAATTAGTAATAGAAAAACACCTTTCAGGTGGTGACCTCACAGCTACACGACACAGCGATAACCAGGACTGGTGGATCCTTGTCCCGGGAAGAGCAAATGATTTATATTATAGTATTCAATTCTCGAAAAATGGTCCGTTACCATTTCAGGAAATGAAATTAGGTATTCCTATGCAATACCTTGATGATGGCGGCTCTCAATCCAGCTTTTCACCAGATGGCACAAAGTATGCGCGAATGACTCCAAGTACTGGACTGTTTTTAATGGATTTTGATCGCACTTCAGGTAAACTAAGTAATTTTAGAAATGTAACCACAGGATCTGAGACGAATGACCATACCGTAGGAGTTGCATTTTCTCCTGATTCAAGATTTGTTTATCTGGTCTATCGCTGGGATTTGTATCAGGTAGATACCTGGGACCAAGATTTAAAATCTAGCCTAGTCCATATTGCTACCTGGGATGGATATGTGGAAGGCGGTATCTGGGCTGCAGGATTTGATGCAGCCATGCTTGGGCCAGATTGCAAGATTTATATTCGCACAGGTACCAGTAATCGCGTGATGCATGTGATACACAACCCCAACGCTAAAGGCAAGGCCTGCAATTTTGAACAGCATGGTATTCAATTACCAGCCCGCAACCATGCCAGTATTCCTAATTTTGTAAATTATCGCCTGGGATATGAACCAGTATGTGATAGTTCGCTAACAATGACATGGAGTCAATATCTTACCAAAGATTGGATCGAACTCTATATTTATCCAAATCCTGTTGTAAAAGAATTAAATATGGAAATTTCTGATCGCAGTAGATATATCACATCCATTATGATTAATGATCTTCAAGGTCGAATAGTAAGAACGACCTTTTCAAATGATAAAAATTATAAGCAAAAATTGAACCTTACTTCTTTAAATTCTGGAATTTACTTTGTTAATATAAAAGATAATCATGGCATAAATTGGAAAGGAAAATTCATTAAACAATAATGTAAACAAACAAACTATATAATGAGATATTTCCTAACTTTACTATTCAATCAAATCTTTAAATCCCAATTGAAAATATCCAACAAGGTTTATATTTGATAACGGTAACTAAGGGTGAAGAAATTCAATAATAAAATTTTTGTCTCAAAGTAATATGAAAACCAAAAATTATTTAACGGTTTTTAAACTCAATTTATGGATACTCCTGTTTTCAGGGGTATCCATTTCTCAAGCTCAGAAAGAAGACTATAATTGGGTTTTGGGCTATGCAGACCATTTAGTAACTGATACTCTTTTTGGCAGAACTATTTTAAATTTTAACAATGCATCTTTGAATATTACAAAGACAACTATAGGAGTGCTTAGTTACTTACATTATACCAATGCTACTATTTCTGATTCAAGCGGAAAATTATTGTTTTACACCAATGGCATTAGCGCATTTAATCGAAATCATCAGATTATGCCTAATGGCAAATACATTTGTCCCGGAGAAGTGGCAGAATGGAATTTTGATGTTGGGCTTGCAATAGAACAGGCTGCTATAATATTACCGTGGCCGGAACATTCTGCTCAATATTTTATCATAAATAAAATATTACAAGCTCAAACCATTTATTTATCAGATACTTTGTATTATTCAACGGTTAACATGAAATTAAGAGGTGGGTTAGGGGATGTTGTAGATAAACATAAAATCCTCTTGGCTGATACCATGTCACTTTCATATATGACTGCATGCAGACACGCCAATGGTAGGGATTGGTGGTTTTTAATTGCAGAATACGATAGTAAGATAGTACATCGATATCTATTGGATCCTAGAGGAATTAATCATATTGGAACTCAAATAATTGATGAAAAAATTTTTGATACAGTTGGTCAGGCTGCATTCTCTCCTGATGGCAATAAATTTGCTATACATTATATTACTGATTTTGGTTATAGAGAATTGCATTTATTTGATTTTGATCGGTGCAATGGATTATTAATGAATCAAAGAACTTTTAAACTCCCTTATACCACATCAGCTGGAACAGGATTAGCGTTTGCTCCTTCTAGTAAATATTTATATTTAACACTTGGTGATAGAGTTTGGCAAATTGACACCGATGACAATGCACCTGTTCAAAACAAAATAGAAATATTAGTATCGGATCAGTTTGGATGGCCATATGAATTTTTTTATGACCAAATGCAACTCGCTCCGGATAGCAAAATTTATTTTGTATCAACTAATGGTGCAAATTACATCAATGTCATTCATGATCCTGATAAGAAAGGTCTTGCATGTAAACCAGAAGCACATGCACATATGATAACTTTTAATTTAAGCAATCCTAATTTTCCACATTTTAGATTGGGAAGAGCTTGGAATACCATATGTGATACTCTATTTACTGATATTAATGAACCAGAAGTCGACTTTAAGTATGAAGATATTTATTTATACCCGAATCCAGCACATTCACAAGTAAATATCTTTATACCCGACCATTTACTTCATCAAATGATATCTTATAGAATTTATGACCTGCAGGGCAAAATGCTAGAACACGATAGTCTAAATCCAAGTCGTGATATTTCAATAACTAATTTACCAAAGGGAATCTTTTATATCAGCGTCTTTTGCAAAAACGAATTAATCTTAAATGAAAAACTGGTAATCATAAATGAGTGAAAATAGGATTAAATTTACTCCATTACAATTTTGCTATTTCAGAATGTAAAATCTCTATATGGATTCAATCCTTTTGAGTATATTTACTTGACTTAGGGCTAGTCATTGATTTTTGGTAAAAATCCATGAATGAATTTAATTGAAAACGATAATGAGGCGTGGATTATAAAATGATAACTACTATGGTTGATCGATGAAGTTTAATGGGGTAATCATAATAATTGGGATCTTTTGTCTGAGCTATATATTTGAAACGAAGAATTATCAAATTAGCTATGACAGTCTTGGGTATTATGCCTATTTACCGGCTTTGGTTCATTTAAAAGATATCCAACTTCATAACACCCAAATACTTGATTCAATAAATAAATTGGCTGATCCCAATTTAGCGTTATACCAAATCTATAAAGTCAAGGATTCAGAACATTCTGTGATCCGCTACCCTGCTGGATTATCTATGGCTTATGCTCCAGGATATTTTGTTGGGTATATCATCAGCAATTTAGTCGGTGCAGATCATGAATATGGTTTTAACTTAATAATTAAGAAATCTGTTTTTTATTGGTCTTTTTTAGTTACTTTAATAGGTATTTATTTTCTATTTCAATTTATTCGATTTTATTATAATGATTTTATTTCTACAATAACTGTTGGATTGATCGTTATTGGAACCAACTACTTTTTTCATTCCATGATGCATGGCCATGGACTAATGAGTCACAATTATCTATTTACTCTCTATTCCATGCTGCTTTACTATACGCATCAATATTACTTGAAGCATTCCTATAAATATCTGATGTTTATATTTCTGGTCTGTGCTTTAATTGCAACCATTAGAAATTCAGAATTATTTTGTTTTCTAATACCATTACTTTATGGAATTAATTCTTGGTCGGGAATTTCCAATAATGTAAAAGGACTAATAGAAAAACCCCTAAAATTAATGCTCGCCATCTTACCGGGATTAGTGATTGTTATGATACAACTGCTCTATTGGAAAATTGTAACAGGTCAGTGGTTTTATTATTCCTATCAGGATAATGCAGGTCAAACCCTTGAATTGAGTAAACCATATATTCTTGAAGTTCTTTTTAGTGCAAGAAAAGGCTTATTTATTTATACACCATTGGCCTTGATTTTTATAATTGGATTAGTCCAACTAAAAAAACGGCACACAGCATGGTTGTTTCCAATAGTTACTTTTACGATTATCAATTTATATATAATTGCAAGTTGGACCTGTTGGTGGTATGCTGAATCCTTTGGACAAAGAGCTATTATTCCATTGTATCCGGTGTTTGCTCTTGGATTTGCGAGTTTGATTTCAAAAATGATCACCAAGAAATTAATACCGAAGTTGTTATTTTTTTCTTGTATTTTCTTGATCGTTGTGTTGAATTTATTCCAAACATGGCAAATTCGTCAGGGAATTCTAGCTGCGAATTTCATCAGCAAAGATTACTATTTGAGTGTATTTGGTCAATCTAAGCCTGTCGATGAGTCGCAAAAAGAATTGTTGCTCGAAACACCCATAGATGGATTTGTTCAAAATGAAAATGGCCCAAACCTAAATGTACTGTATAAAGAATTTAGCTATGCTACTGGAATAACCGACAGCTTGGTGTTGCATTCCGAACATTCAAAAACCTTAGAAAGGGTCATTTTAAATTCGGACAATCCCTACTCTAAAGGAATAACCATTCCAAATAAGTACTTAAATAATTCAAGGTTTAAATACATCCATATAACGGAATGTATTGGATTAATTGACCATAAGATTCCTAAATTTGGAATTGTCTCTAATATGGAAAGACATGGTAACCAATATAATTGGTTCATGAGTCCACAACTAACGAATGAACAAGTACATAGTGACACCCTCGCATTATCGTATTGGATGATGATCCCTCAAATCGAACGGGATAAAGACATTCTAAAAATCTTTGTCTGGAATCCCAGTAAAGACAGTTTACAATTTTTTGGTCTTCATGTGGATGTTTATGCACCCAAAATAAAGAAAAATATTTTCTTCTGGTAATTGCTATTCAGAGCTATCTGACCAATAAAATATATCTATAGATTTCATATTTACAGACACTCACACATTTTAAAACCGAAAGTAGTAATTGAAAAAGTTTTTGAGCATATCGTACTCAAAAGTTACATTAGTAATGGGTGCTAAAGTAAAAATCCCTAAGTATTAGGCCATCGTCAATGGTCTCACTATCTTAATGGCACTCCGTTGATCTCCTGTTGCAAATTCAAGCTTATAAGTTCCCGGTTGTAACTTTTGTAAAGGAATTTCAGGATGTTTAAGGTCGGTGGTACCTTCTAGTATTTCATTTTCATCCAAATCAAATATCTTCCAATTACTTGTGATCGTGGGTATTTTTTTAGAGAACAACATACATTATTAATTTTAAGTATATCTAAACAATTAAAATAATTGCAAATATATATAATAATAATTAATAATATGTATATTTTATGCATATTTTTTACTTCTCTGAAAACCTGAACAGGAAATACACACTTATAAACTCGATCCTAAAGGTTAGTATAATGTTCACCTCCCTTGTTAAGTTGTGATTCGAGATATTGATCCAGATTTGCTAATGCCATAGTGAATCCCTCTTTAAATCCCAACTGGATGATTTTTTCAAGGTCAGCCAGTTCTTTATACTCAATGATGATATCAATGGTGGTCGTTTGATCATGTTCACTAAATGTATTATTCCATAATGAATTTGGGAATGCGTCATTGATGTTTCCCTCAGCATCACAAAAAGCATCCAGGCCTGAAAAACTCTTTAACACATCTACTTTTTTGTAATCAGCCCTACACCAATGTTCCGCTCCTTCAGGTGATACCATGGCATAAAGCCAATAACCTCCTACTCTAAAATCCATAAATTTTGTTTTGGTTTGAAATGGTTTTGGCGCCCACCATAAATCTAGAATTTCCGGATCCGTCCATGCCTTCCAAACCATTTCAAGATTTGCAGCAAAATCCCTTTTCACAACTATGGTGTTGTTTTCTTTATTAACTGTAAAGTCAAATTGTAAATGTGAATTCATTGTAAATTGTTTTTGATGTGATAAAAATTGATCTAACGAAGTATTAATAATGTGATTCCAACCTTTTTCAAAATTATGAATCGCAAAATCCGGATTAGAATCTGGAAAAGTTTCAATCCCACTATGTGTTAATATGAGTTTGGTATTTGTGCCGGATGCAACCAGCTCAAAAGTCACAAAGGACTCACCCGCATATCCCTTGTATTTCCAACGGTATGTTAGTTTTTTTTGAGGAATCACTTCTGTGATTTCACATTGATGAACATATTGTATACCATTTTCAGGTCCTCCAATAAATTCAAATGTAAACCCTACTTCTGCTCTGAATTCAGCAAGATCAAAATACCATTGCTTCATCAATTCTTTATCTGTAATGGCACGCCATACCTCTTCAATTTCAGCAGTAAATAATCGTTCTATAATAATGGGATTATGGCTCATTTTTTTTCATTTTTCATGTTTAATAATACTTTATCCAGTTCACTAAATCGGTTCTCCCAGATCTTGCGAAATTGGGCGAGCCAATGATCTATTTCTTTCATTTTTTTTGCATTTATTTGGTAATAAATTTCTCTGCCGGATTGCTTTTGTTTGACCAGTTCACATTCTGACAATATTTTCAAATGCTTGGATACCGCCTGTCTTGAAGTATCAAAATGTTCTGCAATCGCATTCGGAGTCATAGCCTGAAATGCAACGAGCAAAATGATAGCTCTTCTAGTAGGATCCGCTATCGCTTGAAAAACATCTCTTCTCATTTTAAATAAGTTTATAGTTTAAAACTACTATGCCACAATCAAAGAGTTGCACATTAACACATTTATAATGTTGCTTTTCTATAACTGTTTGAAAAATCGACATCCCACTTCCAAGGATGATAGGATTAACAAATAAATGCAATTCATCTATCAACCGATCCTTAATCAGCGATGAAACAAATTGGCCACCACCATAAGCGATCATGTCATTACCCTCTCGCTGTTTCAATCCGTTAACTTCAGTTGCAAGTTCACCCTTAGCTAGTACCGTATTCTCCCATACTGAGGTCATCAAGGTTTTTGTAAAAACCACCTTTGGTGTAGCAACAAAAATTTCTGCTCCATCTTCAGGCTCTGGACTTAGATATGCTGCCGTCCAATAAGGAATAAATCCCTCCGCCAATTTACGCCCTAACAATATAGTATCTACTGGATCCGTCAGCTTTCTCACATATTCCTTCAAGTCTTCGGACCAATTCATGATCATCCAATCCATACCTCCGTTTTGATCCGCAATAAAGCCATCAATAGTCATCTGTACCTGTAATTTTAATTTGCGCATACTCATTATTAATTATTTATGAAACTAATTGGTTGCAAATATAAATGCAATCATTCGGTTTCACAAATTTTTTTACACCTATTTTAAAAAACTCTAGGTTTTATTGGCTTTCGTAATTGAAGTGATACCTTCCTGATCAAGCATTAAATAATATCAGAAATCTGTGCCCTTCTAAAACTAAAAAATGAGTTTGAAATATTAATTTTGTGGATTGACATATTTCCAGAATATAAATTGGCGTTTTCGTTTAAAACTTTTGGTTCTTTTTCCTTGAAGAAAAAGAACCAAAAATTCAAGACTGTAAGGTATAAGCCTAAAATGATTTCATAAAACCTAAATTCAAAAAACTCGCCATTTGCCGTGTTTCATTTAATTGGCATAACACTTGCCCAGCTCGAATTAATGTTCTTATTATATCATAAAGTTGAGCTCATACAGTTTTGAATTTTTAACGGTTTTATTACATCATTTTTTTACGGCTTATCCCTTAAGGTCGATCCAAATTTCTATTACTTCTTAATAAAATTAATTTTACTCTGAATGCAATTTGCGTACTTGGTCCGTGAATGATCATATTTTCTTGAAATGGCTTGGCGTTTTGCATATAAACATCTTAAAAAGCCCTGAAAGGGCGCAAGATATCAACGATGGGTTTCAGCCCATCGTAGTTAACAAACACTTATCTTAAGCCCTGGAGGGGCGCAATTAACTTACTAATAATAATCGCTAATTAGTTAGCATGAGCATAAAAACCTGCCAAGTCATCACATCACATACCTGCTTAATTCACCGTCAATGCCTTCACCGTTTCTACATCCAATTGACCAATTGGAAGGTTGTTTTCTATTTGATATTGTATCAAAGCTGATTTGGTTAATGATCCCATAACCCGGTCTACAGGTCCGGGGTTATAACCCGCATCCCGCAATGCTTTTTGTATATATCCAATTAATTCAGGAGTCATTTTATTTTTACAAATGACTTCTTTCGATTCACTGATGCCACCTTCTTTAATTAATCTTTTCTTTCTTATGGTTTTGTATACCGCCGGAACATCCACAAGCGAAGTTTTTGCAGGAGACGCCAGTTTACATGTTGTAAGCATTTCATATTCAGCAGGAATATCCACGGATTTTGTGGTTGCCGGCGTTTTAATTTTTTGAAAGGTTCTAGTCTTATACTCAGCAGGAATTTCTATTTTTTCAGTTGTAGCTGCTGTCTTTACTTTTTGGTAGGTCCTGGTCTCATAGACTGTAGGAACTTCAATCGTTTTAGTTGTAGCCGGAGATACCAGTTTTTGATATGTTCTAGTCGTATATTCTGCAGGCACTTCTGTTTTTATCGTTGCAGCTGGAGATACCAGTTTTTGATAAGTTCTGGTCGTATATTGGGCTGGAATTTCTCTTGTTTTAGTTGTAGCGGGGGAAACTAATTTTTGATATGTTCTGGTTTCGTATTGAGCAGGTGATTCGATAACTTTTGTTGTTGCCTCCTGCTTGATTCTTAAAATTGGCTTGGTGATATATTGTGCCGCAATATCAAAAGTTTTTACACACCCGGCACCATCATCCTGGTAACCATCAGGACAACCATTACGTGTAAGTTTCGAAAGGACGAGATGCTGGGCTGGAATTGTATCAACATCCCAAATAAAATTGTTTTTTGAATTTTTTAATTTAGATTTTTTATCAGCTTGTTTTTGTACCCAGGTGGCTGTTGCAGGAACAAGTTCAATGGTATCCAAACTAGATCCATAAATTGAAGGAACAGTTTCTAATCTTGTCGATGCATCTTTGATCAAAACTTGCTCAGTACCTTTTTCATATTCTGCTGGAGAAACTTCCCATTTCGATCCTGCTTCTTTGACCAAAATTTTTTCTGTAACCGTTTCGTATTGAGCTGGCACATGAGTTAATTCTGTATAAGCCGCCTTGACTAAAACCTTTTCTTCAACAGTTTCATATTTGGCAGGAACATAAACAGATTTGGTGTATGCCTCCTTAACGATTACTTTTTCCACCGCTGTTTCAAATTTGGCTGGAATGATTTCAATGATGGTTGATGCGTCTTTTACTTTGACTTGTTCAGTAACCGTTTCTAAAACAGCAGGTTTGATAACCAATTTTGTAGATGCCTCTTTTATTTTAACTTGTTCGCTTACCGTCTCATAAACTGCAGGAACAGGAATTAATTTTTTAGATGCTTCTTTTTTTATCCTTTTTTCAATAACTGTATCAAACTTTGCAGAAATTACGACGGCTCGCTTACTCGCTGGCTTGGTTAATATTTGCTCATAAAAATATTCAAATTGCGCATTCATTAGACACTTTTCATAACATTTGCCTTCGACGGCATTAGGAATATCGGGTTTTTGAGCCCCTAGTTGAACATTCATGACTAAACTTAAAAAACAAATACATAAAATGCGATGGATCATCCGCTTAATTTTTTTGATTAAAAATGAATTTTATAAGGTAATATTTTATAATATTTCTTAGACCAATTGGACAAATGAGATACATCATAAACTTCAGAAAGTTTTTTAACATTTCCTGATTTCGTTTTTATCATGATCTCGCCCTCTTCCTTATTATATGCTATAAATCTAATGGTTCCCGAATCTCTATTTACATTAATTTCAGAATCAAATTTTTCATAGGATTCTGGATTGCTTGAAGTTTCAAAAATCTCATTGTGAAGTTGAATTTTATATAATTTTCTAAAAATAAGTCCGTTGGCTAATTCTGATATGAGTCCAAGATTTAATGTGGCTTGCTTTTTTAAAAAGAACCAAATATCTATGTCATCAATTTGATTAAAATGCTTCAATAACAATTCCCTATGGTCAAGTATTTGATTGTGTTTATTCGAACTTAAAAAATATTCTAAATCTGAACTTACCCCTTCATGATGATTGTCCTTATCCATCAGCGTTAAAAACTGTTGGAGCATAAATTCAGCTGCAATACAAGTCTTATGCATATATACTTGCCAATACATGATTTTTCTAGAGGTAAGAAATTTTTCAATAGAATAAATAGCTTTTTCTTCAATAACCAATTGCTGATCGACGACATCAATCATCAATAATAATCGATCATAACCTATGACTCCTTCAGCAACACCAGTATAAAAGCTATCACGGGTCAAATAGTCCAGTCTATCCACATCCAGTTGGCTACTAATTAATTGATGGAGAAATAGTTTATGATATTGGCCTTTGAATATGGTTATGGCTAAAGTAAGTTGACCCTCAAATTTAAGATTCAATTGCTCCATAATCATCAATGTAATAGCCTCATGATGAATGGGCACTAATGTATGTTCGAGCACATGTGAAAAAGGGCCATGCCCGATATCATGCAACAGGATGGCTAATTGTGAGGCTTCATATTCTTCAGGCGAAATATCGACACCTTTTTCCCTTAAAACATTCAGAGCTGTAGTCATTAGGTGAAAGGCTCCCAATGCATGATGAAATCGGGTATGGACCGCACCTGGATAAACAAAATGGGTTAAACCCAATTGTCGGATGCGCTGTAATCTTTGAAAGTAGGGATGTTCAATGATTTCAAGGATAATGCCCGTTGGAATTCGGATGAATCCATACACCGGATCATTAAATATTTTATGGATGGCCAATATCTAAAAATTTAAGAATTTAATGCATAATTTTATCCTGGATCAATGTTCTAATATATTCATCCTATAATGCGCATAAATATACTATATTCGGATTAATTCACGTTTGGGTTCGTAAGCAATAGATAAAAATATGGATAAAATAAGGATCTTATGGGCGGATGATGAAATGGATCACCTAAAACCGCAATTATTTTTTTTAGAAAAAAAAGGTTTTACCATTACCACCGTTTCTAATGGTCATGATGCTTTGGCAACTCTGGACGCGGATCCCAATTATGATCTGGTATTTTTAGATGAATCAATGCCCGGAATTTCAGGCCTAGAAACTTTATCGCGCATTAAAGCTAAGGGACTGTTGTTTCCCGTAGTCATGGTGACCAAAAATGAGGCTGAAAATATTATGGAAGAAGCCATTGGAAGTCAAATTGCTGATTATTTGATTAAACCCGTGAATCCGAATCAATTGTTACTGACGATTAAGAAATTGATTGACAACAAACGCCTGGTGTCTGAAAAAAATACTATGGATTATCAAATCGCATTCAGGCAATTATTCATGGACATTACCGACAGAAATGATTACCATAAATGGGTCGAAATTTATAAGCAACTCATCGGTTGGGAATTGAAATTAGATCAGGGAAAAGATCCACAAATTCAAGATATTCTATTCCAACAAAAAAAGGAAGCGAATGTCGAATTTTCAAAATTTATTTTAAATCATTATGCATCATGGTTCAAACCCAATGCTAATGCTCCTATCATGTCGCATCAGGTTATGTATGAGAAGGTCTTGAAAGATGTGAAGGATGATGTTCCTACAGTTTTTTTATTACTGGATAATTTACGTTTTGATCAATGGAAAGTGATAGAGCCCATTATTTCAGAAAAATATTGGATCCAATCTGAAGATTATTTTTTCAGCATACTTCCTACTACAACACAATACAGTAGAAATGCTATCTTCAGTGGCATGTTACCTTCAGAAATAGAAAAATTCTATCCGGATTGGTGGATCAATGATAATGAAGAAGGTGGCAAGAACCTTAAAGAACCAGATCTACTGGCCAATCTAATTAAGCGTGTTATACGTCGTGATATCAAACATGAGTATATTAAAATCACCAATGCAGCTAAAGGAAAACAATTGGTAGATAATGCTTTAAATTTATTGAAAAATAATTTCACTGCGATTGTTTATAATTTTATTGATATGTTGTCACACGCCAGAACAGAAATGGAAGTGCTTAAAGAATTAGCTTCTGACGAAGTAGCCTATAGATCATTAACTCGCAGTTGGTTCCTACATTCGCCACTTTGGGTTACCCTTCAAAAATTAGCAGAATTTCCTATCCAGTTGATCATTACTACAGATCATGGCACTATGCGAGTCCAAGATCCATCCAAAGTCATTGGCGATAAAGAAACTACCGCAAACCTTAGATATAAGGTGGGCAAAAATTTAAATTATGATAAAAAAGATGTTTTGGAAATTAAGGACCCTGCATCCGTAGGATTACCAAGACCGAATATTTCATCCACATTTATTTTTGCAAAAGAGACGAACTATTTTTTATATCCCAATAACTACAATCATTTCCTGAATTATTATAAAAACACCTTTCAACATGGTGGAATCTCTATGGAAGAAATGATTTGTCCAATCATCAAATTAAAAAGTAAAGTGGGATAATCAATTCGATATTTCTCTGACCTTTTCTTCTAACAAAACATATCGTGCTTCATCACATAAAAAATAAATGGTGCTCCCAAAATAACCCTTATGTCTTAATTTGATCTTTCCTAAAGATAGTTTGATCAATGGCTTTATCCGCATCTTTTCTATTTGATGAAATGGTATTTTAATGGTCTTTATGTAATTGGTTACATAAATAAATTCCTGATCCATTTCTACTCTTTTTAATCGAAATAAAGTGAAATAAATAAGTGTCCCAAATAATACAAAACCACAAATAAAAAATAGCTTTATTAAAAATGGTGATGAAAAAGAAAGATCTTCATTAGCAGCTAACAAAATAGCAAGGGTCAGACTACCAAAAAATACCAACCAAAATAAGGGTATAAACAATGCAAAAATTAAAGTTGCCGATGAAGAAATCCGAATCATAATGGGTTTATTTATTTACACGATCTCATCTTTTGGATAAACTCGTGCTGCAACATATATACTCAGTTCATAAAGTAAACACAAAGGAATAGTAACGATCGTCATGGAGACAACATCAGGAGGTGTAATAATGGCTGCTATAATGGTGATAATGACTATAGCATGGCGTCGATAAGTCCTCATAAAAACAGGTCCCATGATCCCCAACTTGGCAAGAAAATAAACCACCACAGGTAATTCAAAAACCAATCCTGTCAACATGGTAAACATTAACATGATGTCAACCATTGAACTCAGCTGAACACTTTCCTTAACTTGTGCACTTACATCATATGACGCTAAAAAACTAATAGAAAATGGTGCAATAAAAAAATAACCAAATAAAACACCAGATAGAAATAGAGCTGTACAAACAAAAACAATACCTTTAGTAACCATTTGCTCTTTAGTATATAATCCGGGCTTAATAAACAACCAAAATTCTCTAAAAACCAAAGGAAAGGCAACAATGAGCCCTAAATAAAAACTAACTTCCAAATGCACTGTCAATTGTTCACCTAATTCTCGAGTATAAATCTCAAATTTGGCTGGTTCGAAACACATAAAATCAGCTAGACTGCATAAAAAACGATAAGTGAAGAAATCTGGTTTGGTGGGTCCCAAAATGATGGTATCAAATACATAGGACTTCTGAAGAAATACAATGAACATAACTACAATGATGTATAAAGCGGCCCTAAAAAGATGCTTTCTCAAACTGTCAATGTGCTCCATGAAGCTCATTTCAGTCTCTACAATTCCTGCTGTATTCTTCTTTTTAAATATATTTGCTAACATCTTATGAGTAACATGATCTGATCAATGTGGTTCAAAGATAGGATTCTAAGGTTTATGAATAACTAGTTTAGTTGGTAAATTTTATTTGACTTAACTTTGAGCACTTAGTTTAACTTATGAAAAAATTAATCATTTGGTTTTTATTGTTTTATATTGGCGAAATCGTCCTGGGACAGAATATTGTACGGTACAACTTCAATAATTGCAATTTGTCTGAAAATAATAATGCTGCTGGTCCTTTGAAAAACAGTGTATCAGCCGTCTGTGATTGTGGTATTGAGGGAGATGCATTAAATATTTCAGGTCAGGATATAGAATTCCCAATTGAACTGGATTCGTTTTTTAAAAATGATTTCACCATGTGTATTTCATTATTATTGGATAATCCAACTGGTGAAATGGACATCATTTCGAAAACCTTCAAGTGTAATGCTGACACTACATTGAGTATTTCATACAGAGCTACCGATTCATTCTTCCTTTTTAGTCTGCGCGAAGGTTTTAATGAAACTGTTTTTTTAGCTGCCAAAGCGGATCCTCACAGTTGCTGGCAAACCATTTGTTTAACAAAGCAAAGTGGTGACTTTAGGGCTTTTGTCAATGGCGTTGAAAAGGACAGGAAAGTTATCAATGAATTGTTGCGATTGAATCATGGCGAACCATTGAGAATTAATAATTCACCATGTCAACCGAATCTATTAAATGGTTTGAGAGGTCGGATTGATCAATGCATTTTAGCTGATTTTGCATTTGATGGTTCTAAGATTAAACAAGAGTATGTTCCCCAACAAAAAATAATTACCCAAGATACGCTCATTTTTCTTGGAGATCAATTTCAATTAAGAGCAGCAAGTAATTGTCCGGGATCCTTTCAGTGGTCACCTAATATAGGTCTTTCTACAACGACTTCATTAAATCCTATAGCAAATCCAACCCAAGATATTAGATACTCACTATCCTTCCAACTTCCGCTATGCAGAATAACAGATACGGTATTCGTCAGAGTAATCGATAAAGACAAAGTGCAATGCGAAGAGCTGAGACTTCCATCAGCCTTTACACCTAACGGTGATGGACTAAATGATACCTACCACATCAGTAATAATTACTTAGTAGACCGCTTGGAATATTTTGATATTCTGGATCGCAATGGTGGATTATTGTTTTCAACAAATGATCCAACTATAGGATGGGATGGTTATAGTAAAGGCAAAACCTTAGTTCCCGGAACTTATTATTATAGAATAGCCTATCAATGTAAAGGTAATCAATTCAAGACCAGAGGTAGTTTTTTCCTGATGAAATAAGCTACCTGATTAAAGTAATATCTCCTCTGTATTGCAGCACAAAGCCATCTCTGAATTTAACAGACGCTATATAAGCATATACTCCGGGATTACAAGGTTGATCTTTGAATCTTCCATTCCAAGTATTTACCTCTCCGGCACTAATATCCAGATAACTGTTGGAATATACCAAACCTCCCCATCGGTCATAGATTTGTAGCAGACTTATTTCTTCAACATCAGGTCCAACAGAAATTTTAAAATGATCATTGGTTCCATCATTATTAGGCGAAATAATATTAGGAACATAAAACCTTCGATTGTTTTCTACAATAATGGAGATTTTGTCGGAAGCAGTACAACCATTTTCATCGACAACAGTAAGCACATACATCTGATTTCTCGGAGGATTGACAAAACTGGTAGTTTGTGTGCTTGTACTCACGAATTGTATGGGCGTCCAAATGATAGAATCCAACAAAGTGGTTGAATTTACAATACCCCTTAATAATACACTATCACCTAACTGTATGGTTTCTGTTTCTTTTCCAAAATCAACGGAAAGGTTATTGATCGGATCGGGAACAACTATAGAAGTATCCAGCACACAATTGTTTTTATCATAAATCTTTATAGAATATATTCCCGAGAACAAAGGCACTTCATCTCCTATTTGATTTGGTGGGCCATCTTGAATCGTATATCGATACTGTGGACCAGCACCGCCAGTTGCATTTAGGACCGAAAAGACAAACTGATCATTCGTACAAGCTGGTGTATCGATAGGGGTTATGGTAGCCGATATTTTTGGTGGTTCGTTGATCGTATGTTGCACTGTTCCTGAACAAAGATTGGTATCAAATACAACTAAGGTGTATGTACCGGCAGCTAATCCAGTGAGTACAGAATCCTGACCCACATTAGGGTTCCATACGAATTGGCCTTTGCCCTTGTTACCTCCTGTCCATGTAGTTGCTATCCGACCATCTTGTTTTCCAAAACACGAGACATCCAACGTTGAACCCAGGATAACTTGAATTTTAATTGAATCTGGCTGTCTTACCCTTACAGAATCTAAAAATATACACCCTTTAGCGTCTCTAATGGTTACTTTGTAATATCCATCGCCTATGCCACTTAAAATCGGGGAAGGTGGATTATTCTCCCACATGTAAGTATATGGACCCGTACCACCTTTGGCTGCTACTGAAACTGAGCCATCAGTGAACTTATAACATTTAGGTGGAATTATAGTCAATCTTGAAGAGTCTATACTTATTGGAACCGCCGGGAGGATATCAAAATACACAGTATCAGAACACAGGTTATTAACAGACACTATAGCATACTGTCTTCCTGAGCAAAGAAGGCGCGCAGTATCTTTATAGCTATTCTGACGATTAAAATACTGTTTTTGTTCGCCGGAAGACCATGTGATGGTAACTATAGTATCTGAAGTAAACACTTCGATTTGAGCTTGACCATCACAACTCGTTATTGCGGAACAACTTGTCGGTTGCAGACCGGACACTTGCATAGTTGGTTTAGGTCTATCTATCAATGTGAAGGAATCAATTACAGGAGGGCAACCTCCGATATCATCAATCGTGACTGTATACGTTCCAGCTTTAATATTTACATTGACTTGAGATGTAATATTGTTACTCCATTTATAAGTCAACAATCCATTACCACCTTGCGCAGTAACGATAATGAATCCATCAGATTTTCCTGGACAGGAAGGATTTCTAATGGTTGCTGAATCTATGCGTATTCCATTTCCGGAAAAGTTAATAGTAGTAGATGCTGTATCAAAACAACCATTACTATCTTCAATTCGTATGGTATATTTACCTGAGGGCAAATTACAAATTCGAGGGTTATTGCCCGGGACATTCCACATGAAGGTATTCACAGTGCCAGTTCCCAGATTGTATAATACTTCGACACAGCCACTGGAATCACCGGGACAGAATACATTCGTATTGTTAAATCCGATTATTTTGGGACCAGTTGGTGCTGAAACAGTATAACTTTTGGATTGAGTACATCCATGAGCATCCGTTACGGTAACGGTGTATGTTCCGGCTGATAAGCCCACAATTCTTGGTGTAGTCTTAGCCATAAAATTCCACTGGTAAGTATAAGGCTGCGTTCCACCAAATGCTCTTAGATCAATAAATGCGTCATTACCCGGGTTACATGAAGCAGTCGTATCTAATGCGTTTTCTATGATTTCTAAAGAATCTGGTTCAAAAATTTCAATGGTATCTAAAATCGAACATCCTGCCGCATCCATTATAGTAATAACATATTTACCTGCCCGCACCATGGAACTGGTGTATTCTGTACCATTCAGGACCCCTCCTGGGATTGAATTTCCCAATAGCGTTTGCATAGTGACTTTGATTGGTGTATTCAAGGTCGCTTTAGAACTTACAAAAACATGTGCTACACCGTTCGCCTCACCAAAACATCGGACACTATCAACAACGACAGAATCCTGAAGATTCCCGATACCAAAAGGCAGCGAAAAGAAAAGGGTATCTGCACAACCACCCCGATCTTCAATTAAAACAAACTGATCTCCACAAATACTATCGTTAGTGCATGTTTTAGCTCTCATGCAATTATCATTGGTATTAAAACTCCAGTAGAAATTATAATTCCCGCCCAAAAATGGATTCCCACCACTTGCCATTGCTGTAACCTGTCCATCACATATTCCAGCACATGAAGGATATTTATCTATCGTAACTTTAGAGAATAATGTGTCTGCACGGAGTACAAAGTCCTTTGTAGCTATGCATCCTAAACTGTCCGTAATAGTTACTGTATAAGTTCCAGCTCCTAGAAATGAAAGGCGACTAACTCCATATATGTTCAATGGGGACCAAGCTATTAATGTAGGCTCTACACCACCAGTATAATTCATCCCAATACGTCCATTTCTTTTGTTATAACAACTGGGATCCTTTGTATAATTTAAATCAGTCGTAATATTTATTGGGTTACTATTTGTTATAGTTATTGTAATATTAGAGGAATCTCCATTTGCATCTTTAATTGTAAAATCATACATCCCAGCTGAGAGATTATTAATAATTAAACAGTCTCCGGATTTTTGCAGTACAGAATTAGTTACAGGGTTAATAGAAGTAATAGTATAAGGTGGTAAGCCGCCCCAAGTTTTAATTGTTAATGAACCAGTATTATTTAATGTTCCACAAGCTGTGCTAATGACACATAAATGACTTGGCAATTCAATGCAAATTTGATCGTTGGGATTAGCATCATTCACACATACTGTTTTATCATCAACATCTATAATTTCAGTTCCAATTGGGTTGTCAGAAAAATATATTGAAGAACAAGATCCTGGAGAACCAATTAGAACAAAACACAATTCAAATATAACGGTGTCCGGAATGGTTACACCAGCTATGTTAACATCATTCCAAACAACTCTTACATCTGAAGTCGTTTTGTTTATTTGTACATTTGAAGCATCAAATCCAAAATTAGGTTGATTGTAAAAATTCCGGGCAAAAATAGGTTTAACAAAATTTGGATTATAGTTAATTGGAAATTGCATTGATACGATATTTTTAAAGTTACTCACACGAACTTTAACACAAACAGTATCCCCTTTTCCTCCACTAAAAGGTTCTAAATCTATGACCACACAGGTATCTTGCGCGGATAATATAGCGGTATGGCAAAATAAAAATAACGAAACGATAAATAAAAGCTTCGGAGTTCGGGAAGTGATATAGCGATATAAATACATAATTTGATTCTATTCAATATGTGGCAAAGATATAATTAAAAAACTTAATGTGAATGTGGGGATCCGCTCATTAACAAACGCTTGATACCAATGGATTATTATGTCTATTGGAATAAAATAGGGCATTATGAAAGGAATTGTCCATTAATACACACTTGTCGTATCCAAGGCGCTGTTAATGAATAGGGTATGTAGCCAAGACTGGGGATATGGTCAGTAATAATCAAATTCGCTTTTTTACCGGGAGTTATGCTTCCGACTTCATGGGCCATTTCCAGGGCGTGGGCAGCGTTTATGGTCATTCCCACCAATGCTTCTTCAGGTAATAAGCGCATTTTGATACAGGCTAGGCTCCACGCCATGGTCAGATTATAACTCGGGCTGGTTCCGGGGTTAAAATCACTGGCTATAGCTATGCCCAATCCTTGTTCAATCATTTTTCGGGCAGGTGGGTAATGCAGGCTCATAAAAAACGCTGCAGTAGGGAGAACGACAGGTATGGTCGATGAATCTTTTAACAATTCAATTTCTTCATCATTTAACACTTCCAGGTGATCAACAGAAAGGGATTGGTGCCGAATTCCGATGTCAATACCACCTGAATGGGTGAATTGGTTGGTGTGAATCCTGGATCGAATATTGAATTTACTGGCTGCAGTTAGTATTTGGTCCGTTTCGTCAGGACTAAAAAAACCTTGTTCACAAAACACATCACAATAGTCTGCAAGTCCTTCTTCAGCTATCTGAGGCAACATCTGATGAATGAGTTCATCGATGTATCCCTGATGATTTTCTCTATACTTTAATGGATAAGAGTGAGCACCTAAAAAAGTTGCTTTTATGGGAATTGGAACAGCTTTCTTAAGTCTTTTAATAACTCTTAAGATTTTGATTTCTTCGGTAGGATTCAGACCATAACCGCTTTTGATTTCCATCGCACCGGTTCCATTTTTTATGGCATTATGGACTAACGATAGAGATTTTTCGAAGAGCGCGTCTTCAGTCATCGATTTGATTTTATCCGCTGAGTTAAGAATGCCTCCACCACGTGAAGATATTTCCTGATAGCTTAGGCCTTTTATGCGATCTACAAATTCTTGCTCACGCCACTGCGCAAAAACTAAATGGGTATGACAATCTACAAAACTTGGTATAACGGTTCCTTGATTTGCATCATATTTTGGCACATTGAGGGAAGGACATTGAGCCATTAATCCGAATTCTTTAATCTGCTCGCCTTCGATCCAAATATAAGCATCCTTCAATGGTGATAGCATAGACATGGCCTGTCCCTTTAGTAGAGGAACAGGCGAAGTGCTATGAAGCCAAAGCTCTTTGATATTGATAATCAACATTGATTCTTTTCCCATTAATCCATTTTTTTAATGAGGCCATTTATTTTGTGTTGCTTTAACAGATCTTGAAAGAGTTGTGCTTCTTCCAAAGTTTGAAATGAACCTAAAGAAATTTTATAAATTGTTTTTCCTTGAGACAATATCTCATCGGAAATAGATGCACCTTGATTAAATGTTTCATCTAATTTTTCAGCTTCCGCTTTTGCATTTTCAAATTGTGAATAAGCCCCAACCTGAACATAATATTCTCCCAAAATATAGTTGACGCTTTCTTTTATTTCCGACTCTGAACTTGAAGTTAATTCTTTAGTTGTTGTATTGTTTTGTTCAATCGTTTGATGAACTTGATTCGTAGTATTTATTTTCGTTTCAGTTTGTGTTGACCATGTTAAAGATTCTTCTTTTTGTTTAAAAAAAGCTTCTTCTTCGCTGATGGTAGGCACAACCACATTATTTTCTGGTTGAACTTTTTGAATGGGGGTGATATGATTTAATGACATTTGATCGGCTATCCATTTAGTCACATCGGTACTATTCTGGGAACTTACTTTTCGATCCAATAAGTTGCCTTCAGGATGAAATAAAAGCATGGTGGGTAATAATTTAACCTGGTATTCAGATTGGAGGGCAACACCTTCCGAATCATCTACATCAACTGAAATACCAACAATTTTATCATCAAGAAATTCGATAACCTGACTGTCTTGGAACACGGTTTTATCCATCCATTTGCATGGCAAACACCATTTAGCAGTGAATTTCACGAGCAACATCTTATGTTCTAATTTAGCTTTTTCCTTAGCTTGTGCGAAGTTTCCGTCAATAAATGCATTTGCTGACAAGGTGTGAAGGAATAATAAAGACCCTACAAAAAAAAGAATTCCGGGAAGCTTTGATTTATTTTTCATATTATTATTTTTAATAATGTGTAAAAAATTATTAATCATTATATTTAGATATAAAACAAAGCCTGTGCCAGATTTCAACACAAGGATTAAATTAATTAATAATAAATATGTAATTATCTCATTATGAATTTAATATAATTTATAAATTTTTTTAATATTTAATTTTAAAAAAACAGGATTAAAAAATCGTGCTTAACTTTGCAAACAATTTACAATCATGCAAAGAAAACTTGCTGCTATTACAGGCATACAAGGATATGTTCCCGAATATATACTGACCAATTTGGAGTTGGAAAAGATGGTTGACACCACAGACGAATGGATTACTTCGCGTACTGGTGTCAAAGAAAGACATATCATGAAAGATCCAGGAAAAAGTACTTCTGATATGGGCAAAATCATGGTGGAAAAATTACTCCACAAGACAGGAACCAGTCCGGATGAAATCGAATTACTGATTTGTTGCACGATCACCGGAGATATGGTATTCCCGGATACCGCCAATACCATTTGTCACAAAGTAGGGATTAAAAATGCGTTTGGATTTGATGTTCACGCTGCTTGTTCGGGGTTTTTATACGGTTTAACTACGGGTGCGAAATATATAGAATCAGGAAGTCACAAGAAGGTAATTGTGGTTGGGATGGACTTAATGTCTTCCATCATTGATTACACCGATCGCTCTACCTGTATTATTTTTGGTGATGGAGGTGGAGCAGTATTACTGGAACCTTCCGAAGACGGCACGGGCATCATCGACAGTCTTTTTAGAGGCGATGGTTCTGGTCGTGAATATCTGCACATGAAGGCTGGGGGTGCTTTACGTCCTCCAAGTATTGAAACAGTCCAACGTAGAGAACATTATGTGTACCAGGAAGGCAAAGCCGTATTTAAAGCTGCGATTAATGGTATGGTGGACACCGTCACTAAAGTTCTAGAACGAAATCAACTAACGATTGATGCAATTGACTGGTTGGTTCCCCATCAGGCCAATATCAGAATCATCAATGGGGTGGCAGATGCCCTTAAATTCGATCCGGCTAAAGTAATGGTCAATATTCATAAATATGGCAACACAACAGCCGGTACTTTGCCCTTATGCCTTTGGGAATGGGAACCAAAATTAAAAAAAGATGATAAGATATTGTTGACCGCATTTGGTGGAGGTTTTACCTGGGGTACTACCTATCTGAAATGGGCATATGGCCAATAAGAAATAAATCAATCATCTTACATCGATAGATCATTACCAACTGGGGTTGCTACAATTGTGACGATTAATATGTTTATAAAAGAAATGCATTAATGTTATGTTATTAACAATATTGCATCAACTTTGTAAGTCGGATTATCATAAAATTCCCAATTTTCTTAATCAAAATAGATTTGATTTTTAATTAATCCAATCTTTTTAAAATGTAACAACTATGCATACTGAATTAACAGAAATGTTAGGGATTAAATATCCAGTGATTATGGCTCCCATGTTTTTAGTGTCCAACACAGCTATGGTTAAAGCTGCAATCCACAGTGGTATTACTGGAGCGATTCCAGCACTCAATTATAGAACGATTGATGAATTCAAAAATGCATTGCAAGAGTTAAAAGATTTAAATCAATGTTACGGTATAAATCTTATTGTAAATAAATCAAATTATAAACTTAAAGAACAACTGAATGCTTGTTTAGAATTCAAAGTACCCTTTATTATTACTTCGTTAGGAAGTCCAGAACAAGTGATTAAAGCATGCAGACCTCTAGGTATTAAAGTCTTTTGTGATGTCTCTGATATGGCTTATGCTCGCAAAGCTGCGGCACTAAATCCAGATGCACTCATAGCAGTTAATAAATTCGCGGGTGGACATTGTGGTATCCTGGATCCTAAAGATTTTATTCCAGCCTTAAGGCGTGAATTTAAACACATTCCAATAATCAGTGCTGGAGGTGTCGGAGATTCAAATGGGATCAAAGAAATGATCGCTCTGGGTGCTTGCGGTGTATCTATAGGAACTCCATTTATTGCCTCTGAAGAATCACCCGTTACCCAAGATTATAAAAATGCCTGTGTAACTTTTTCTTCAAAAGATATTGTATTGACCACTAAGTTAAGTGGAAGTCCATGTACCGTAATCAATACACCTTACGTTCAACAAATTGGAACTCAACAATCATGGTTAGAAAAAGTATTGAGCAAAAATAAAACCCTTAAAAAATGGGTAAAGATGTTGATCTATAAACATGGTATGGATCAATTAAAAAAATCCGCTTTCGCAGCTACCTATCAAAATGTTTGGTGCGCGGGACCTACCATTGATTTTGTGCATGAAATAAGCCCTGTGAAAACGATCGTAGAAAAACTAACTGCAGAACTTTAGTTATGTTATCCATTTTTAAAAAATTAAAATTTAGAATTCATTTTACAGTTCTTGGGTTAATTATTTGTTTTATTTTTTTTTCTTACTCCTTCAAGTCGACAGAGGAAGAGAAACCCTATACAATGTATTATATATTAAGTCTAGCCGATTTTAATGTCAGAATGGCCGATTTGAAAAATGAAATTAAGGAAGGTAATTTATCAAATCAATCGGTCATTTTAGATATAAAAAGACGAATTTATAAATGCAGATATTTTCTTAAAGGTTTGGACTTTTGGTGGCGATATTACGAACCCATAGCCTATAAAAAGATAAATGGTCCATTATTAGTCGAATGGGAAAATGAAGTTTTCGAAAAACATGAAAAGCCATATAAAAGAGAAGGATTCGGGTTGTCTTTAGCGCTCATGTATTTAGATGAAAAAAATATCACCAAGGATAGTTTATTGCATTTGATAGAACCTGCAATAAAAACGATCGAAGTTTTCTCTTCTGATTCTATTATCCAACAATTGGAAACCCCGGCCAGTTTTTTCTTTTGCAATCGCTTATTTTTACTTAATCTGGCTGCAATTTATACAACTGGATTTGAGTGTCCTGAAGATGAATGGATCCTACCCGAATTAAACTTTATTTTATTATCAGTAGACGCAATTTATAAAAGGTATTCATTGCAATATCCTGACTTGAATCTGCCTCAAGAATACTTAGATTTGTTCCATGAAATGTCTTTATTCGTTCAACAAAAAGTTCATCAAAACTACAAAAATGTAAATCCATTAATTGGAGTGGCTCAACCTAAAGATACAGTTTCTTCTTTTGATCATTTTACGTGGATACAAAAATATGTAAATCCATTGTACAAGATGAATCAAAACATGATTTCTAAAAATCATTTGGTATCATTAAGCTACATCGATTATTCAATGAATTCAAAGAATTCATCCATTTTTGATAAATCGTTATATCATGCTCAAAACACCCAAGGCATTTTTATAAGAGTAAAGGATACTTCAGCAATTCATGAAATGATAAAGCTTGGAAAATTACTTTTTTATGATCCCATATTATCAGGAAATAATAAACGATCATGTGCTTCGTGCCATAAGCCAACACAATATTTTACGGATACCAGTGTTACCACTTCACTCGAATATGATGGTATCACCAGATTAACTAGAAATACACCAACCTTAATTAACTCTGAATTCAACCATTTGATTTTATTAGATGGTAAGCACATTACACTACAAGACCAGTTACAAGATGTTATAACCAACCCCAAGGAACTCGGAATGAAACGTAATGAAATTGTTGCCAAAGTAATGTCATGCCCTGATTATAAAAAGGCCTTCAATACATTTCTAAAATATACCCCTACAGAACAAAAAATAACTCCGGAACATATCGTATCTGTGATCAGTATGTATGTGAATACACTTAGTCAATACGAAGCACCATTTGACCAAATGATGAACGGCACCCAACCCGTAAATGATGAAGTCCAGGCAGGATTTAATCTATTTATGGGAAAAGCTAAATGTGGTACCTGTCATTTTGTACCCCTCTTCAATGGTGTAAAACCGCCTTATACCAATAGTGAATTCGAAGTATTGGGCGTTCCTTCAGATACGACATTCCACATGATCAGTTCTGATGAAGGTCGATTTGTGATCAATCCTGCCTATGAAACAAAACATGCATTCCGCACTGGAAGTATCCGCAATTCAAGTTTCACTAAACCCTACATGCATAATGGTGTTTTTAACACGATGGATGAAGTCATCGAATTTTACAATGCAGGTGGTGGAAATGGAAAAGGTTTAATCATAGAAAATCAAACACTGTCGTCTGATTCTTTAAAATTAACTGTTTTAGAAAAAAAACAATTAATTACTTTTATCCAATCATTGGATGAAATGGTTCCAAATCAATTTCCGCCAATGAATTTACCAAAATCAAAAAATAAATTACTTAACAATCGTAAAATCGGCGGTGAATATTAAATTATATATACCATTAAATACATATTTGACATGTCTGGTGCTGTTAAGTATTTTTATAGCTTGTGTATCGAATAAAAATTATATCCTCCCTAAAGGTTTATCTACATCCCAAAAAAAAGATTTTGTACTTCAATTTAATCAAGGAAGAACTTTGTATGATTTGAATTGTGCAAGTTGCCATAATAAAATAATAAATAACAAAGTTGTTGAACCAGATTTCACAGTGGAACAGTTTGAAATCTATAAAATAAGAATTAAAAACGAACCCCACGTAACATCTTTAGGTCCCCAACAAATTACACCCACAGAAATGAATAAAATCTTATTTTTCTTTATCAATAAGAAAAAAAACAAATTAAATCCCGCAACAACTTTTAAACATATAAATTAGATATCTTTCTGTTTAATATCACATCTTTCTTTAACGACGTTTTACCTAAAACATCTTATAATTGCTAATGAGGACTTCCCAAGCTTACCTTCCAAACTGATTACACTTAAAACCCGATTACCTTTCAAACCGATTACCTTAATACTCGATTACCATTCAAACCGATTACCATCCAAACCGATTACCTAGATTACCACCCAAACCGATTACCTAGATTACCCTTCAAACCGATTACCGTCCAAACCGATTACCAGATTACCCTTCAAACCGATTACCTAAATTACCATTCAAACCATTTATCCTGAAAGACGGACGTATATCTTACACCTCCTTCTCCTTCCCTTTTTTCTTATGTTTTACAACTTTTGCTTCAATGTAAAAAATAATTTCTTCAGCAATGTTTTTAGATTGGTCACCAATGCGTTCAATTTTGCGCATGATGGAAAGTAAATGTAGGGCTTGACGTTTCTCGTTTGGGAATTGATCGAGACATAAAAGGGTTTGTGTACTACCGCTCTCATTGATTTTATCGAGAATTTTGTCACGCTTAAATATGGTACGTGCCATTTGTGTGTTTTCAAATGTAAATGCTTCTCTAAGATCTTTGACCATTTCAATTGATATCTGCAGCATTTTTTCGACATCCATCAGGTTCATCATTTCTTTATTAAAATCCTGATCAGTATCCGTAATATATTCTGTAATACCACAAGCAATATCCCCAATTCGTTCCAGATTGGTATTGATCTTCAAATTAGCAAGGACATAGCGAAGGTCTGAAGCTACAGGTTGGTATAGGGCGATAAAATCTTCACACCTGCGGTCTATATTCAATTCATAAGCATTCACACGTTTTTCCCTCTGTTGAACACCATGTGCGATGTCTTTGTCCCCTTCCTTTAATGCCAAATAAGCATTATCTAATTGCATTATAATAAGATCCCACATTTCGAGGATGTTGGATTTCAATTCGCTTATTTCATGATCTATTTGAAGCATAATGTTGCATTTATTTTAACCGAAACGGCCTGTAATATAATATTCTGTTTGCGTTTTAGAAGGATTGGTAAATATTTTTTTGGTATCATCATATTCAATTAATTCACCCAAATAAAAAAACGCCGTTGTATCACTAACTCGTGATGCTTGCTGCATATTGTGTGTGACAATAACGATGGTGAATTCCTTTTTTAGTGTAAAAATCAGTTCTTCGATTTTGCTAGTTGAAATCGGATCAAGAGCGGAAGCTGGTTCATCCATGAGCAGTATTTTCGGTTCTATAGCAAGTGCTCTGGCAATACACAATCGTTGTTGCTGACCACCCGATAATTCGAATGCGGATTTCTTCAATTTATCTTTTACTTCATCCCATAAAGCTGCTTGATTCAGAGATCGAATCACACGTTCTTCAATAAATTTCCTATCTTTTATCCCACCCACTTCTAATCCATACGCAACATTGTCAAAAATGGATTTTGGAAATGGATTTGGCTTTTGGAATACCATTCCAACATTGCGTCTTAAGTCAACAACATCAATTTTGGATTTATATATATCTTTTCCTTCAATTTCAATTTTCCCTTCAATTTTTACATCATCTACAAGATCATTCATTCTATTGAAACATCTGAGATACGTTGATTTACCACATCCTGATGGTCCGATAAGTGCTGTCACAGTATTTCGATTCATATCCATACTGATGGATTTCAAAGCATGGAAATCTCCGTAATGTAAATTCAAATCTTGGGTTGATATAATCGGATTCATTTATTTCATTTTAACTTTCTTAGCAAAATAATTTCTGATCACATTTGCTAATATATTTACAATTAATACGATGGCAATTAATACCAATGCAGTGCCATATGCTATGGGTTTTGATAATTCAACATTGTTACCACTCGTAGCGATCACGTAAAGATGATAGGGCAAGGCCATAACCTGATCATAAATACTAGAAGGAAGTTTAGGCAAAAAATATGCAGCAACGGTGAATAATATTGGCGCGGTTTCGCCCGATACTCTTCCGATAGAAAGTATAATTCCGGTAATGATATTAGGCAAGCCCATTGGAAGAATGACACGTGCTATGGTTTGAATTTTACTTGCACCAAGAGCATAACTGGCTGTTCTGAAAGTTGTATCTATTGCAATCAATGCTTCTTCTGTTGTCCTTATAATAATGGGTAAAGTCAATAATCCTAAAGTCAAAGATCCTGCAATAATTGAATCCCCAAATCCAAGCGTATTCACGAATAATGACATCCCAAATAATCCAAACACGATAGATGGAATTCCTGCAAGATTATTAGTCATCATTTTAATAATTCGCTTGGCATATCCATCCTTACTATATTCATTGATATAAATTCCTGATAAGACCCCAATCGGAACAGAAACTAAAAGACTTCCAAGTATTAAATACATAGTACCAACAATAGCGGGATAAATACCACCCTTAGTCATGCCTTCCTCGGGATTCGAAGTCAAAAATTCCCATGAAATAACAGAAAATCCTTTATAAATTAAAAATCCTAAAATATAAAATAGTATAAACAATACCAAAAAACTGGACATTCGGAAAAATCCAAATGCCAGCATTTGTTTCCAATGTGTAAGTTGTTTGCTGGTTTGAAATTTCACTCGATGATGGTTTATTTAGAACTAAAATTTATTTTTTTTATTTTTTGCACCAATCAGATCTACACTTAAATTGATTCCAAAGCTAATAACAAACAATACACAAGCCAAAGCAAATAATGCTGAATAATGTACACCTCCCTGTGGAGCCTCTCCAAGTTCTGCAGCAATGGTTGCCGGAATGGTCCTTATGGGTTCCAATATTGAGTGAGGAATGACAGCAGCATTTCCTGTGACCATTAAAACGGCCATAGTCTCTCCAATAGCACGACCTATTCCTAATATCGCTGCTGCACTAATACCTGAAATGGAGTATGGAAGTATGACATACCTAATGGTTTGCCAGTGATTAGCTCCTAGGGCAAAACTGGATTCTTTCATGGTCTTCGGTGTGTTTCGTATGGCATCATCAGATAAGGTGATAATAGTAGGTAAAGCCATAATAGCCAAGATAATACTTCCTGTAAGAGCCGTCTCGCCAACTGGCAGATTAAACCAATGTTGAACGAATGGAACCACAACGACTAGACCAAAAAAGCCAAGTACCACTGAAGGAATTCCTGATAATAATTCGATTAAGGGTTTTAGTACATTCCGTACTCTAAAATGAGCTATTTCTGAAATGTATATCGCAACCGACAGACCTAAAGGTAATGCAAAAAGTATAGCAATTAAACTCACCCATAAGGTTCCCAATATTAATGGCAAGGCACCCATTTGTGCTATAGGATGTGCGGTAGGCAACCATTCCTTTCCGGCAAAAAAATCACTCACCTTAATATGTGGAACTTCAATTAATTTTCCATTGAATTCAGGGTGCGCTTTAATGTAAGTTTCATTTACATAATTTTCAGGAACAAAGGCTATCGTCCCCGGTATACTATCTATGAGTTTTCCAATGCATACTGAAATATTTTGCAAGGTATCACCCAATTCTTCATCCGTAAAATAATTCCCAATATCATCTATTCTAAACAAGGTAATCGGAACGCTATCACCTCCAACTTCCGACCAATCCGTAATACTTTGATCGAAGATGTTTTTCAAATCCGTATCGTTGATTTTATTAAGTGGATTGGATTTATGGAGTACCAATACACTTCCTTCTTCCAAGGACGATTTACGAAATAATGAAAAACCTTCTTTAAATAAAAAAATAACAATTAACAAGATCGTAAGCGAAGTTACCCAACTGCATGCTTGCAGTATGATTTCAATTCCCCGTTCTACAATACTCCGAACTTTATGATTCACAATAATCCAGTTAATTTATTTTTTCAATTTAATTATTATACTTGTACATTTCATCTATCGTTCGCAACTTAATAAATTTATTTGAGAACAAATAAAAAAATTAAATTTAGATTGAATCCATTCTAAATGTAACAAATAATTAGTACACCTCAGATCCTCTTTAGCCCTTCACTTTCCAAGATGACTAAAAGATTCCATCGAGTTCTTCAACCGAGATGGATAAAGTGTAACAACACTTTAAGTGAAGGAACGTTTTAACGAATATTCGGCTTGGGACGGGTTCCTTATAATGAAATATACCCAACTGTACTTACCGTCTTTTGACCTTCAGCAGACAACACATAATCGATAAATGGTTTTACCAATTTTGCATCCTTAGTTAAATAATAATAATATAATGGTCGAACAATAGGATATTTTTTAGATTTAGCATTTTCAACCGTTGGAGTTACAAATGTTTTTCCTTTATCATATGATACGTTGATTGCTTTAAGATTATTTTCCATGTAGGCAAGTCCAATGTACCCAATGGCTCCTTTTGTCTGACTAACAGATTGTACTATGGTTCCTGTTGCAGGCATCATTAACACAGTACTCGCATAATTTTTATTACTCATTACATGTTCTTTAAAGAATTCGAAAGTACCAGAGCTAGACTCTCTTGAATAAGCAATAATCTTTTCATCGTCGCCTCCTACTTCTTTCCAATTTTTTATTTTTCCAGTATAGATTCCTTCTATTTGTTCACGAGTTAACTGGCTTACTTTATTTTTTGGATTGACTATAATACTTAATGCATCATTAGCGATAATAACCTCTTTAAATGCTTTTCCAGCTTCTTGAAGTTTAATTTTTTCAGCAATTTTTATTTTTCTGGAAGACATCGCTATATCAGTAGTTCCATCCAAAAAAGCAGCAATCCCAACACCGCTACCTCCGCCGACAACGGTGATTTTTGCTGATGGATTTTTCTTCATATAAAGTTCTGCTTCCTTTTGGCTTAGTGGAAGTACGGTATCACTTCCTTTGATTTTTAGAGCTCCAGGATTTTGGAAAGTAAAGGCAGAAAATAAGACTAGGACAGTAAAAAGTGCAATTAATTTTAAATGTTTCATTTTATGAATATTTTTATTTGTTTTTTAAATTTGATACAAAGGTGTACTCGCAATATTAAGAGAATATGATGTATTCTTTAATACTTTGTTAAATGTTGAAATTAGAATTTATATTGTAATCTTAATGTTAATACATTATCTTTCAAATCTTTAGCGAAGGCGCTCAGATTCTGGCTGGTTTCGTTCGTTACGATATCATAATAAGCCATGAATTTAACATTGGTATTCATACGATAGTTCCATCCAATTCCAATGGTAGAATACATGATATCAGTACCGGTCAATTTTGAGCCTGATTTTCCAATATCATCTTTACTAACCTCAGTATTAGGATCATACCAATCATATTTAACCACCAATTGGTGTTTAGATTGCATTATATTTTGAGCCAATATGACATAACCACCAGTGAATGGTCTGATATAGGTATCACCTGTTGGTGCAGTTCCTGTATTTGGGCTGCTGGATGAAGTGCTTGATCCTGCTTGATGTCCTGTAATATATTCACCACGTAGTGCTGTGATACCAATAGGCAGATCCCATGTTAATTGAGCATCAACCCCCAAATATTCTCGCTTAGCCTTGCTATTTAAATTTGAACTTGTAGAGTCTACTATCCATGCGAGAATTCCTGAAGGATTCGTTTCAATATTACTATAAACAAATTTATTTCCTTGTTTTATACCACCGTTATAATATGAAAATCGCAAACCATAATTGATTTTTTCATTTCTTGTAGTTTTGGCAATACCTATATTCCCAATAAAATCTTTAAATGAGTCAAAATCATTTGTTCCTGCCAAACCTGTTCCATTGAAAAGCCCGGCTTCAATTTTTAATATATTCCACTTGGAAGGTTTTGGAGCTTGAAAGCTCAATTTAGCGCCTAAATCTCTTTCTCCAGGTAGAAAAGCCTGTACAATTCTAGCACGCTCAGGTGATTCTCTAAGTGAAGAGGAATATTCATTTTCAAAACTAAAAGGTCTGTTAAACATCCCCATGGTAAGTGACAATGAACTTTTCCAGGGCTCCGTTACAGAAAAAAATACATCTTTAAAGTTTACACCCCTTTGGGTAACATCGAATTGAATAACACTGGACGTTAAACCACTGGTATAAGTAAATTTAAGTCGTCCGCGTCTTACATCAAATCGATTATCTACTGCTGCAGGAAAATTTCCTCCGGCAAAACTTGAAATCCCTGCTGTATCGGCGATTTGATATTGAGCTTGGACGTACCCTGAGATTTTGAGCTTTTTCAAAATATAGAGGTCAGATTGAAGTTTATTAATCGCAGTCCCCATAGTATCCATTGGATTGGCCACTTCCTCTTGGGCTGATAATAGTGTGATACTTAAGCACATACATATCACTAGCAAACATTTTAATAGATTCATTATTTTATTTTTATAGATTCGTCACAAAGCTATTGCGCTCCATACGATTCTAATATGAATTGAATATTACCAAATTATTAAGTTTTTGACTACCTAATTAATTTTATGCACTTCAAAAGTTTAGAAAACCAATTCTGGAGCCTTTAGGATACTTTCCTAAACCAATATTCAAATTATAGATTTATAGTAGGCTTACTGAGGAGTTACACGTTAAAGAATATAAATTTTGTAAAAATCACATACAATCTCTTAAAAAATTTATTTCTTACTTAGACTTTTACCAAATGGAAGGGTTACTCCTAACCAAGGCAATGCAAAAAATCCATCATTTTCATTAGAAATTGGGCTAAATAATCCTAAGTCTATGGATGCATGCTTACCTGCATAACGATATGCTCCAGAAATTACATTTACGTTAGACACAAAATCACCTTCACCAAAAGCTGTAAACCAATTTTCAGTTACTAAATAACTACTCTTACTTAACCGATACATCCCACTAATATTTACAGTAGGCCGCTTCCCCCATAAACCATCTCCCTGCGATCTAGCAAAACCCCAACCCAATCCAATACTTAAGTTATTATTTCTATTGCCATAAGAACCCAATCCATACAAGATGCCGGCAGTTCCCCTTGTTTCGTCTCCTCCGAAAGGAACAAAAAAAGCAATGGCTCCAACAGAAAAATTAAATTTTCTTTCACCGTTTCCAAACAAAAATTTTGGTGTTACCCACATTGGGGAATATTGAGCACTTTCTCTACCAAACAAAAACAAAGGAACTATCCCTAAACCACAAGTAAAATGATCAGTAAATCCATAACTAACTTGATTCATGAATACCCATATATTTTGGTAATAGCCTTCACCTTCCCTAAGATTATAAGCGCTCGGCGCAAAAAGATATCGACCGGCATTTGGATTCTCATACCAATATGCTCCACCATGAACTTGAATCTCTTGTATGCTCTCAATAACTTTAATATCGATTTTTTTGATAGACAATTCTCCTAATTTTTCGGTGTTTATACGCACCAAAACAGAGTCCATAAAAATTAATGTACCCATGAAATCATTACCGTCGTTCGTTTCAATATGTATAGAGCTTCCTAATTTCAATTCTTTGGGTATACTCGGTTTTTGAGCGTTTAACATATTAAAGAAGAACAATATAAGTAGAATAGTGCAAGTCCTCAATATTTGCATTTTCATTTGAATTAATATTTATTTAAATAAACGTAGATTTACAAAATTAATCCATTTCTCTATATGAAGTTAAAAATAATCCTAGTAATGCTGATTTAAATGTGTTTAAAGACAACTATTATGTTAATGTACGATCAAAAAACAAGTTACTATATTACCTCTTTATTATGTTAAACTTAATTAATCAAACACCATTTTTGCAACAATAAATGATCAATATGCATATTATAACTTGCAATAATTTCTAACTGAATTTATATTTCAATAAATTAAAATCACATGAATAACTTATTAGTTTACTTTAACTTTGTATCTGCAGCAAATCATTAAAAAACACATATTCAAAATTCTATCCAAAAAAATGATTATTAACTTTAGTTCCAAAATATATTCGAAAATTTTCTACCGATTCATTTTGGTATTTATGCTATTTAAAACTTCGAATATAATGGCAAATTTGATTGTGGCAAACAACTCAAATTATACCAATTATTTGAATGCATTAGTTCAAGGAGATACCTTATACTTGAGGCAAGGTGTTTACGACAATAATCTTAAATTAAATGGTTTAAATGGCACACCCTTAGAGCCTATAGTAATCATTGGAGAGGCAAATAAAACCATTTTTATAGGACAATCTTGTTGTAATACGGTGAGCATAACTAAATGCTCCTATTTAGTTATCAAAAATATTCAATTAGATGGTCAAAATCTATCCATTGATGCCGTAAAAGCAGAAGGAACAATCGGGAATTGGGCGCATCATATTACAATTGAATATCTCAACATAATAAATTATGGAAATTCTCAACAGAATGTAGGTATCAGTACTAAGTGTTCAGCTTGGAATTGGCTCATAAGAAAAAATACAATCATTGGTGCTGGGACCGGAATGTACCTTGGTAATTCGAACGGTGATGCACCCTTCGTGAATGGAATCATTGAGTATAATTACATTGCTAATACGGTGGGTTATAATATGGAAATCAAACATCAATTAAACCAAGTTAGAAATAATTTTACAGGTACTTCTGTCGATGGTAAAACGATAATCAGAAAAAATGTATTTACAAAAGATTCCACTTCATCAACTGGCGGAAATGCCAGACCTAATTTATTGGTGGGCGGATTTCCACTTGAAGGATTTGGATCCAAAGATTACTATGAAATATATGGAAATTTTTTTTACAACAACCCAGTAGAAGCTTTATTCCAAGGAACTGGAAATATCATAATGTATAACAATATATTTGTGAATCATTACGATCCTTCTGGTTTTAGAGCCATATACATTACGCCCCAGAATGGCGTAAGCCCTCAGAATGTAAAAATTTTTCACAATACAGTATGGACACTAAATAGTTCTGGAGGTATTCGTTTGTATAATCCAAACACATCCTATCAACAGCATTGTTACGCCAATGCGGTATTTGCAACATCACCTATAACTAATTTCACAAATAGCTTAGATAATATTACTGATTCCTATTCAAATATTGGAAAGTATGTAATTTCTGCAACTTCAAACATAACCCAACTCAACCTATATCCACGGATTGGCCAACTCACAGGTTCTTTGACATTGGATTCGTTATTTCATTTGTACACTCAATGGGATAAGGATTTTAATGGAGATCTATATAAGTGGTCCTATCGTGGTGCATATTCTGGTTGTTGTATGAATAATGGATGGCCGCTACAATTAGACACTATTGCTTCACAAAAAACTACCACAAGCATACATCATTTAAAAAATGAAATGGATTGTATCTTTCTTCCCAATCCAATAAACACTACTTTATATCTAAATTGTGATTTCCTATTGCCTTGTCAAATTGAAATCTTTAATACTGTGGGTGAAAAAGTTTTTGGTACTCAATTAAGTTCGACCTCAAACACCATTGATTTTACAAATAGATCCAAGGGAATATATATTATGTCTTTTAAAACTAAAAATGGAATTTTTGTAAAGAAGATTCTAAAGCAATAAAAACAAATATTCGAATCAAATTGAAATATCTTTGATTCAAAATTAAATTCTATATATTTGAGGCCATTTAATGTAAATTATAGCATTTATCCAAGTTGTAATAAATCCATAAACATTAATTAAAATCAACTAAATATTAAACACATAAATTATCAATAAATATAAAAGATTCCTCATATGAAAAAATTCAAAAAAGTAATTTTAAAATACAATAAAATAAATTCATTTACATCTAATATTTTTAAAACACAATTTTTGTGTTTTGTATTATTTATGAATGTCCCTACTTTTGCTCAAATCACGGAAGTAAATTATAAAATATATTCGACAAGACTCAATAAAGAAGTTAATGTAAATGACATTGTTGAAGATATGAAGAATTATAATGTACTTTTTTTTGGAGAAGAACACAATGATTCTGTAGCTCATTTTCTTGAACATAAAATATTTGAAACACTACATCAATCTTTCTCTAACAACACTACCTTATCTATGGAAATGTTTGATCGAGATGTACAAACTGTAATGAATGAATATCTTCAAGGAAGTATACGTGAAAAAAATTTCACAAAAGATGCTCGTTCCTGGAGTAATTACAGGGATTATAAACCCATGGTTGAATATGCTAAAAGCAATAAACTAGATGTCATTTGCGCCAATTCACCTACTAGATATACTAATTTAGCTGGAAGAAAAGGACAGAAGGCCTTGATGGCATTATCTTCGGATTCAAAAAAGTATTTTGCTCCCTTACCTTATGATACGGCATCTGGAAAATATTATGAAAAATTAACGGCCCTTACAAAACACGATGCCCCTTCTACAAATGACACAACTAAAGCAGCAGCACAACCTATAATGCCAAGCGGATTCAATTTAATCATGGGGCAATCACTTTGGGACGCTACTATGGCATATTCTATTTCCAAATACCTAAAACAACATAAAAACAAAAAAGTGTTTCAAATCAATGGAAGATTCCATAGTGACGAGGGTTTTGCTATAGTTACACAACTTAAAAAATACAGTCCAAAAGTAAAATCACTCATCATTTCAACAGGTAGCGACGATTCTTTTCCGAACATAGATTGGAACATTCACAAGCACCTAGGCGACTACATTATTATAACAGATCCTAATATCCCAAAAACTTATAAAGAATAGTAAAATTATCAATCAGAAGACTAAAAGTCAATTGAATATTTTAAAACTAGCACCTATAACCTTCTCTTTTTTAAAACAAATTGCTTTTGTAAGCAAAACTTAGATATTTCAAAAGAAGATTCTAATCCCTTCAACATTTAAGCTATAAAAGTAAAACAATAAGTAATTTTCTAAAATCTAGAATAAATTGTTTACTTTTATTCTATTAATTAACCAACAAAACCAAAATTATGAACTTCAAACTTCAATTACCCATACTATTGGGAGCAATTGTATTATTATTCACTTCTTGTGCTAAACCGGTAGAAGCGCCAAAACCCATCGATTTGGATGCGCTAAAAGTTGAAATCCAGAAAATGGAGGATGCTTTCGCAGCAGCTGAAAAAGCAAAAGATGCCGCTGCTGTCGCCGCCTATTACAGTGATGACGCTATAAGCTATGGAAGAAACTCTGAACCAACATCAGGTAAAGCGGCTATTCAAGCAAAAATTGCTGAAGGCATAGCAAAAGATACTACAGGAAAAACCAATGTTTATAAAGTGGTAGATTTATTTGCCGAAGGAAATTCTGCTGTAGAAATAGGATCTTGGACAGAATTCAGTCCATCAGGTGAAGAATTATCTAAAGGCCATTATATGTCTTACTTTCAAAAAAGAGATGGCAAATATGTTTGTGTAAGGGACATGAATGTCTCGTCGACTAAAGATCAAAAGTAATGTAACATAAAATATATTACGTATTATTCTAAATATAAAAAAGGAGCGTGTAGTTACTTGCTCCTTTTTTTATACTCAAACGAAATATACACTATAAAACCATTCTATGCAATAGAATTTCTATTCCAAGTCAAAATACCTTCAAATTCAAGCACTTCCTCTTATCTCACTTTCGCGATTCCTTCGCTTGAAGCACTGCCGTACTTCACTCCGCCAGTAGACGGAGATCGCTCACTCCCCTTCACCATTGGAACCACTATGGTTTGTCATAACCTAACCCACCATCTTTCGATGTTCATTCACTTAATGAACTGCCGTTCATTACTTTGATTGACATCAAAGATCGTTCATTCATGGGAGCGCTTGTCTTTATTGGTCTTTTGTCTTTCATCACGAAATACTATTGCATAATACAGGATAAAAAAATAGTCATTAGAAAAAATTCCCAATGACTATTTAACAATAAAAAAAAACGAAATGAATGAATTTTATTGAGGTAATAATACTTCGTCGATGACATGTATGATGCCATTTGAAGTAGGAAAGGAAGCTAAAATAGTAGCTTTCCCGTTAACCATTACCTTACCATCTTTTTTACTGATGCTAACCTTTCCTCCATTGACTTGTTCAAAAGATTGGCCATCATCCATGTAATCAGTTTTTAAAGTACCTACATAAGTATGATACTCCAAAATACTTTTTAAATCAGCTAATTTTTCAGGTTTTAATAAACCTTCAACTGTCCCAGCTGGTAATTTAGCAAATGCATCATTGGTTGGCGCAAAAACAGTAAACGGTCCAGCATTACTTAGAGCATCAACTAAACCCGCAGCTTGAACCGCCGCTACAAGTGTAGTATGATCCTTACTTCCTACAGCTACTTGTACAATATTTGGGCTAGATACATCATCCTTTACCCCAGATTGCCCTACCATTGGTGCTTCTGTAGATATTACATCTGCTGCAGACATATTCTTACTTTCAGACCCCGATTTACATCCTACGAAACTCAGGATCACCACAATTGCAAAAACGTTAAAAATTGGCTTCATATTTTATTCTTATGTAGATTTAATGATATAGCAAAGAAACTACAGCAATTACAAATTTTTTATGACTTTAATCATAAGAATTTAATTTTCTTAGTTGAATAATTAATAAAGCAACAAGTCCAAAAAACATTATGATTGCAGCTACAAATAATGTTTCATTTGCATAAGGAATTAAAGTGTAACTAAAAGATCCAATACCTTGAACAAGCAATATAAATTCGTTAAAAAAGATCCCAAATACAAATATTGTGATAGCCGTAATTGTATTTTTAAACGTTCCTAGCGCATTGAAACAAAAAATGTACACCACTAAAAAAAACGATATGATAGCAAGTAAAACTAAGTGCAAATAGGCAATAACAATTGGCCTAAAACCAAATGCTAATTTACTTATACTTGGTATAGCAGAACCTAATTGAAGCAGCAATTTAATACTTATCGCTAAAGCCAATATTAAGAAAAATTTCCGCCATATCGGTTTAATAGACGTCTTGAATATTGAAAGGTTTTGCTGTACCAATTGGAGTAATTTAATCCACCCTAAGACTTGCATAAAAGCGCCAATAACGACTAGTATATAAAGCCATATAGGTAACTTCATCCACAATGTAGATAAAAAATAGGTAGGTATACATGCTATGGCAAACAACCAAAATATTTGCGAATTAAATTTGAGTATTGGTATGAAACGATACAATTGACTTATGAATAAACCCATACATGAAAAGAAGAAAAAACCATTATATTGAAAATGCAAATAATAATAAACTGATGCTAAATAATTTTGGGGAAGATGCTTTGTTATCATCATGTAGGCCAATGCAAAAGTACCCAGTGAAGAAAATATGTAAAAAGCAAGGGAAGCTTTAAACCAATTTTTACTGGGATGTGGGCCGATTAGCTTTAAATCCTTTAAAAAACAAAATATAAAAATATAGGTGTTTAAAATGGACAGCGTTGAAAAAAAAATAGAGATGACTCCATAACCTTGTATTGCAAAAGAAAACAACATCCCATATGCACAAACTAAATTTCCGATAATGATCGGCTTGTATTTACTTAACACCGTTGTTTTCTGCTCATCTAGAAACATAAGCATTAAAACAAAAAGGGTATGAGCAATCCATCCAGAAAAAGCAAAATGCGAATGTGCATGCTGAATATGTTTTTGATCCAAATATGGAAATTCAAATCCAATTTTATATCTCATTATCACACCCAATAAAGCTACAATACTCAAATTTAATATAGATATATGTAACCACTTTTCTTTTAAATAATCATTCATTAAAAATATAATTTTCTTTGTTTTATATCAACTCGTCTGGTCTCTTCAAGCTTTTTCAATGTTCTAATAACGGTCTCAACACGCAATCCAGTGAAATTAGCAATCTCTTGTCTGGTATAGGGTATATGTATTTTGTCTTCTTTAGCATTTGATTTGGCTTTAAATGCATACAAAAAACTAATAATTCTTTCTTCAGGTGTATGATTAATGATGTCTCGAAGTAATTTTGACTTCATTAAAACCCTCCTTGCAAAAAGTGTAGTAAACGTATGATGTATTGCAGGATATTCACTTAATATTCTAAAAAATGTTGTTTTTGACAATTTAATAATTGTACAATCTGTAATTGTTACTGCAGTTGCAGGATAACTTTCATCAATAAATAGTGGTGGCTCACCAAAACTATCTCCATCATGAAACACCCCTTGAGTAAATTCTTTACAATCATCATTGGAATTACTCATTTTTACTGTACCTTTTTTTATTTGAAAGTAAAATTGTGCCAATGCTCCTTCGTCAAATATAATTTCATTTTTATTATATTTCTTTACTACCGCTCCCCAGGTAATCAAAATATTTTCATCGATCTGCATTGGTTCCTTTCATTTGATCTCCTGTAAATATAATAATCAATTTCAATTCTAGATATCTTTCCTGTGGCAAAATTAAATACTAAAACATACACTTTATTGATTTATTAACTTTATTTGCATTACAGTTGCGATGCTTTGAGCTCGTTGTTTAATGAGTTCGGCCTTTTCTCCTTGAAAAAGCTCATTAACTGTTTCGTTAAATAAGTGTATCCAATGTTGAAAATGATCCATTGTTATCGGTTTAATTTGACTAATTTCTCTATGCTTGATCATTGGATTTCCTTCGTAAGTTCCCGTGGAGAATACAATATTTTCCCAAAATTGATACATTATGGGTAAATGCCTTTCCCAATTGGTCTGAGCTATTTCAGTAAAAAAGAATCCAATGCTAGCATCCTTTCTAACTTTTTCATAAAACAAGTTGACTATCCTTTCGATATCAACTCTATTTTTAATGTCCGTTTTCATGTTGCGCAATTTATCTTTGAAACAATAAACACAATGTATCAATCTCGGCATCGACAAAATGTAATTCATTCATAGACATTTCAAATTCATCAGATAGAATCAATCTACTGTGTGCTCCAATAGCTCGAATGATCAATTGTCCCATTAAAAAGGTCAGTTGGAAAGACCTTTTACAATGATATTCTTTTATAACTTTGACTAATCTAAAATAGATCAGCAAAAACTTTAATTCGACTCCTTTAAAAAGAATTTTAGTTACTAGATCTGAAGTATTTTCCGTTTGAGCGATTACACTTTTGAAAGTTGTCATAAATCCATTTTTTTAAACTTAACTAATGAAATATAAAATGGAATAAAGATCCACATAATGATTAAGAAAAAAGTGATCATCAAACCTAAAGTAGTTCCAAAAAAATCTTTAAAAATCGCTCCAGTGTATCCCATCATAGCTGATACATCTAAATGTAATAATATTAGAATTCTAGATAGCGTAATAGGATTTAAAGCAGTAATACCAACCATTGCTTTTTCTATTGGATATTCTGCAAATTGAAACATCAGAAACAATACTATACCATCAAACAATAACGCAAAGAACAACCAACACATAATTGATATACCAATACCCTTTGCTTTATCACGCGTTAATATGACACTTAAAAATGCGATAGCTACAAATATTATAGAAACAAGACAGCCAATCCCAACCATCATAAATCCAATGGTGGAACATTCAAAAATTATTAATGGAATTCCTGCCCCAATTACAAAAGCAAGTATTAATGATATGGATAGACCAATGAATAAACTCAACCAAATTTTATTCCTTTCTATAGGCTGACTTAATAAAAGTTCAACAAATTCGGAACTATTATATTGATATATGGTTGAAAAAATAATAGATACCAAGGGCACAATCATCAGAACAATGTTCAATAGTGTTAGTAATCCCTTGGTACTATTGTCTTCTAAACTAAATACTCCCCATGATAGTAATGCTAGAACCATCATATAAATGATCATGATTCTGTTTTTTAAAATATCCAAAATGATTAACTTGATCAATCTAATCATTATTATTTTCCTTTAGAATATATGAAATAGCCTTTGATATTTTTTCTTCCCCTGTTTCCTTACGTAATACATTAATATCTTTATGGAATTTGATAGTACCATCTTGCATATAAACAATTTGAGTAATCAAATCATCCAATTCACTCAACATATGTGATGTAATTAAAATAAGTTTTCCATTCTGCTTTTCCTTTATTATTTTTTCTTTCAATATTTCAGCCGATAATGGATCTAATCCTGCTGTAGGTTCATCTAATATCAATACATCAGGATTAAATAAAAAGGCTAAAGTAGCACTGACTTTTTGAGTTGTACCTCCAGAAAGTGTTCTCATTTTTTTATCGAACAATTGATTTAATTTGAATAAATACATCAATTCCTCTTCTATTGTATCAGATTGCCTGATTTCTTTCATCATTTCAATAATCTGTCCTATTGTCATATGATCAGGATACCTTCCTATTTGAGGCATATAACCTATATTCTCACGATATTTAAATGTCTTCGAAATGTCTAGTCCACTAAATAGTATATTCCCTTTAGTGGGAATCACCATACCTAATATACATTTTATCAAGGTAGTTTTTCCACAACCGTTAGGACCAATTAATGCAATACATGAACCTTTTTCACAAGTTAAATTGACTTGATTAAGCACATTTATGGCTCCAAAATGTTTAGATATTTGTTGGACTTTTATCATAATTCTAATGCGCGCATCAAAGGCGTGTTATCTATAAAATGTGCTGGGGTTAATGTCGGAATTAACTTTTCTGATTGATCCAAGAGTGTCACCATAAAACTTCGAAATAATAACATCGCTGATGGATTAGATTCAACAATAACAGAAAAAATACTCAAAGGATGAAAAGGTACATCTCCAATATTGTTCTTGTCTAAATCATATCCTTCATATTTGTCCCAATAATTTTTATCAAATGTATTTAATACCAATGTTCCATTTGTACTAATATCAAAAGTATTCCCAATGAAATTATTGCTTGTCACTTCACTTTGAGTACAACTGGCTTGAATTTTCATGCCCCACCCATTATTCTTAAATATATTTTTCTCAACCTTTACCCTATTCGTACCATCCATAAAAATACCTGCTGTATTACTCACAAATACGTTTCCAATAATATAACTATCATTGATTTCTTTTAAAAGCATACCATATGCAGCATCACCCCAGTTTTGTTCAAATACATTATTAAACATCTTTACATTCTTTGTAAACATGACAGCTACTCCAGCACCGTTTTCCTTAAATACATTTGAAATGTAAGCATCATCATTGGAAAACATAAAATGCAAACCATATCTAATATTTCGAATAGAAACATTGCGCCAAATAATTGAATGAGTTACAAATTCAAAGTATATTCCATCTCGATGTCCTTCAATAGTATTCCCTATAATTTGCAAAGTATCACTTTTCCAGCAATGGATGCCATTACCAATTTGTTGTTCTTCTTTACCATATGCCTTAATCCGATTGTTTTTAACCACACAACGATTACAATACTGAAGATAGATTCCAAAAAAATTATCATCCAAGATATTATTACTCAAGGTTACATGATTACTATCATACACCTTAATTCCACATGGATCTTCTAATGTTGCATATCCCGAATGTTGTACCTGGAATCCATCAAAAACAACTTGGTTCGATTTAATAGAAACAACCTCATACTTACTTTGTCCATCGATTACTGGTCTATTGATTCCGAAAACATGCAAAGATTTGTCGATTAACACATTTCCTTCCTTATATATCCCCTCATGCACTATAATGGTATCCCCACTTTTTGCTTGATTGATGGCCCATTGAATTTTTTGAATTGCGTAGGTTGCACCAACATGATATGTCATTGCATTCGTAGTTACAATGACCAACATGAATAAATTATGGATAATAAATTGTTTCATCAATTTAATTTCTTAATGACTGACTTCTTCCCAATTCATCAATTTAGCTTCATACTTTTTTTGATAAATCAAAGCACTATCTCTATTAGCAAAAGCAGCTATATGTCCTTGCATTGGACCAACTATTTGTGATCCCTCAACAAAATAGGCTTGATCTACTTGTATCATTGTATTGGATTGTATAAAATCTGAAATATAAAACTGTAGATAATTCACATTTTTATTTTCATTTTTATAATTCAAAAGACAAATTAAATCATCAAATTTATATGTTCTTCCCTTTTGAGTAGTTAATGCCGCACCAAATCTGCCATCTGATATTTTCATTCTACAATATTCACATTGATCTACATTAAGTTTCATAGATGGCACTTCGGAACTCCCACAAGAAAAAAGTAGAATAACGAGACAAAATAAATTGATAAGTAAAATTTTCATGATTTAAAAAATATTTTTCGTTCCTTTAAGGATGCAAAGATCATCAATATTCCGCTCGCAACAAATAGCCAACCACCTATATCAGGTATAGAATATGCACCAAAATTTAACAATTGTTTAAATCCAATTAATGGCGGCTGATAAGCCATTCCTGGGACAATAATAGCAGCATTAGGATCCAAATTATGGCCATAATTATAATTCCACCTATAAAAATCAATCATAGCAATAATGCCAAATAATAAAAATGAAAAAAGCAGTAAATACAACCACCTCTTCTTTCCAAAAATAGCAATAATAAATGTAAGCAAAGCAAATAACCCAATTATATAAGGAAGAATGGTGAATTCTATAAAGTCTTCCTTGTGCAAGGTTTTCATTCCAATATAATGATTCAACCCATTAATAATTTCTACTTGACCACCAAGTTTATCCGCAAAAATTTTCAACACCAAGCCTTCAGGATATTGAGGTGCAGATAATTCAATTCGCCACAATGGTACAAAAATTGAAATAGCTAAACAAATACCAATAATAATGAGCACTATTTTTGAAATGCGACTCAACAATTGTTTTTCATGATTCATTTTGATACTTTATGGTGTTTTTGAAAACAAAAGGGCAGCCATTTTTCAATACACTGCCCTTTTAATTCAATTTTAAAAAAATATTTTACAACAAATTTTCCTTATTTATCCTCTGGACTATTTTTTAGCATCAGAACTATTTTTACCTAGACTAAAACTAATAGGAACGCTACTACCAGCTGGAGATACTCTAATATAACCTTGCATTTCTTGATGCAATGCGCTGCAAAAATCTGTGCAGTACATTGGAAAAATACCTGTTCTATCTGGAACCCATTTTAAAGTTGAAGTTTCTCCTGGCATGATAAGTAACTCGGCATTACTTATTCCTTTAATACTAAATCCATGCGGTACATCCCAATCTTGTTCCAAATTAGTAATATGAAAATATACTTCATCCCCTTTTCGAATACCTTCTATATTATCAGGTGAAAAGTGAGATCGAATAGCAGTCATGTATACATGAACTTTATTTCCTTCCCGAATTACTTTTGTTTCTGCTTCCCCCTTAGCTACATATGGGTGCTGGTTATCTTCAATTTTAAAAATTTTAACTTGATTGCTACTAATTAATTCAGCTGGACAAGCTTGTGCGTAATGTGGTTCTCCAATGGTCGGAAAATCCAAAATCATTTGCATTTTGTCACCGCTTATATCAAATAATTGAGCACTTTGTGCCAGTTCAGGGCCTGTTGGCAAATAACGATCTTTTGTAATTTTATTATAGGCAATCAAGTACTTTGGAGAAGGTTTTCTACTGTCTCCACCAGGAATACACAAGTGTCCCACAGAATAAAAAGTAGGCACTCTATCAAGAACTGCTAAATCTTTCAAACTCCATTTCACTACTTCAGATGATACGAAAAATGTAGTATATGCATTTCCCTTTCCATCAAATTCGGTATGCAATGGACCTAATCCTGGCTTTTTTACCTCACCATGTAATGCAGCTTCATATTTAATTACAGGTATACCATCATACATTCCATCAAATGCTTTATCTGTAATAGCTTTTTGTAGTTTATCAAAACTAAATACTGGAATCAAAGCTGCTAATTTACCGCTTCCAACAATATATTCTCCAGAAGGATCTACATCACATCCATGTGGAGATTTTGGACAAGGCAACATATAACATATATCCGCTAGTTCTTTTGTATCAAGAACTAACACCTCTTTAATCATTTCAGATTTTGCAGTGTGCGTCTTTTCATCCCAAGTATTATGTGCATAATTTACAGATACTTTTTTGCCTTTTCCAGCTTTAACATACTCTTCTGCCTTCTTCCAATTGACAGCCATAATAAAATCCTTATCCTTTTGAGAAGCATTCACTTCTAATAAAGTATTTGCTTGTTCAGTATTATAGCAAGAAAAAAAGAACCAACCATGAGATTTACCTTTTCCTGCGTGACTTAAATCAAAATTTACACCAGGACATTGAAGTTGGAATGCAATACTCATATTTCCATTGTCTTTATTTACACTGATAAAACTAATGTGTCCTTTGAAATTTTGTTTATAAGTATTGATTGGAACATCTCCATTGACATCATCCGCTGGTACACTAAAACGAGTACCTGCAACTACATATTCCGTATTTTCAGTAATAAATGGAGATGAGTGATTCCCAGCACTATTTGGCAACTCAATAATTTCATCCGTTCTAAACGTTTTCAAATTAATTCGAGCCACCCTTGGGGTATTATTCCCATTTCCGAAAACCCAACGACCATCTATTTCACCATTGGTTTGAGATAATTCAGTATGATGCAAATCATCCCAAGGGGTAAATCCATGTGAAGTATTAAGCATTGGTTTTGTTTCTTCACTATATCCCCAACCTTTTTCAGGATCAACAGAAAAAACTGGAATAACACGTAATAAACGACCACTTGGCAATCCATATACACTCATCTGTCCACTAAATCCCCCACTCACGAAATTGTAATACGCATCATATTTTCCAGGTGGCACAAAAGATTTTGAAGCCAAATCTCCACTTACTGCTGTACTCATATTTTTTGGCTTACAACTTATGACCAAACTGGTTAATAAAAAAACAACACATATCATTTTTACAAAAAAATATTTCATATAATTAATTTTAATTTTGAAAGAAAAAATATCAAATCATTTTAAATTCTAAATTTATAAACTATTTAGTTGCATCATTTCTACGCATAAATTCTAATAAGTTTCTTGCATCTGTATCGGTTAAACTTTGATTGGGCATACGCACTAAACATAATTCTAATTGAGCTTGAACAGCTGGATCTTTATCTATCATGGCATCAGGGTTAGTAATGAAATTCATAATCCATTCTGGCTTTCGCCTAACGGTTACACCTTTCCATCCAGGACCAACCAATTTTTCATCAGACAATTTATGACATGCACTACACTTTACCCCTTGTATTTTGAATCCCTCATCAGCCATTGTAGCATCAATCTGATCTGTTAAAGTTAAATTCTCAGCAGAGAACTTCCCTTCACCTCGATTAGGATCATAAGCAGGTTTATCATCAATCATAGATTTAGGTGCTTGATCTGATGAATTCGCAGAATTAGGATTCTTGGTATCACCACTCCCACATGCAGCAAGACCCAAAATGGTTCCGATAATTAAAAGACTAAAATTTAATTTATTCATATTTTTGTTTTTCGTTTAATACAAGCGCAAATTTCAAATAAAAATATAATCTATTTTATGATTTCAATCATATAAATATAATTTTTATAAGGATTTCTATAATATTTCAATTTAGAAATTATCATCGATGACAACAGTTCATTTTATCATTTTCTAACAATGGAGAAATAAATGGAATTCCAAGGTTCAATCCTCTTAATATAAGCAATATAGCAACACACATGATGAGGTATGGTGTCATTTTATTTAATTTATTGCGAAGATTGATGGAAACAAATTTTCCAAAGATCATTGTTAAGGCCATAATAGGAATTGTACCAATGCCAAAGGCAAACATTGTTAGGCTACTTTTTAAGATAGTGCCGGTTGCAATGGCTGTTACAATGGCAACATATACTAAACCACACGGCAAAAATCCATTAACCATACCGATAGAAAAATAAGTTGAAGGTGTTTTGTCAGTTTGCAAATAGTCACTTAATTTTGATTTGACTTGATGACTCAATTGACTAAAAATATTTACTCTATATGAACCTAAATAATTCATTATTAGAAATAACAAAATAACAGAACCTGCCCCAATAGATAACCATTGTTGCAGCTTAAAAAGTGAAAAACTCATACCTAATAAACCGAAAACTATACCCATCGAAGCATAGGAAAATGACCTTCCTAAATTATACAGTCCAATGGCCATCGACTTATTAAATATAGTTAACTGATGAATAGGTAATGACAAAGCCAAAGGCCCACACATTCCTACACAATGAAAACTTCCAAATACCCCAATAGTAAAACCTGTGATCAATACTAAAAGAACTTCATCCATTATTCAATGATTAGGTTTTGCTCTCTGTAATAATCTTTTGACAAATTGCGCCATTTTAATCTTGCTTTATATGTGCCTGGAATAAACTTAAATTTTTCTATCAATAACGATCCGTGTTCATTGGGTTTAAAATCAATTGTTATGTCCTTTCGCTTATCATCGATTCGAAGAAAAGAAATATTTCCTTGTTCAAAATTCGAAATTAATATTTTCGGAATGTTTACTATTACAAAACTATCGTTTTGATTTATTAAAGTTGAATCTGTAACTACATTCAAATTTTGAGCTGCATTAATCAATGATTGATAATTCATTTCCTTCTCATAATAATTCTCATCCAACATGTCATTGGTTTGTCTAAATGCAACGAATACCATAGACATCATAGCAACGATAAATGCAATAATTACGATCAAAATTTTATATCCCCAATTCATAGTTTCATGTTCTTATAGTTAGAATTATTTAAAAGGCCCTAAAAATTTAGTCTTGACTGTTTGGATTTTTTCATCACCTTTGTAAACCCCAATTTTAATATTGGTACTTCTTGATACAATCAAATGTTTTGGTATTTCCAAAAAGAATTCATATTCACTAAGGGCCTCCTTTTTTAATGATATTTGTTCAGCGCCCACCAATTTAATCTCTCCAGGCATATTTTCCAATTTTAATGTAATTGGAAATGAATCATTCGATTTATTGATAATTTTTACATCAAATAAGTTACTGAGTTTATCTGGAGGAATTTCTTGATAAAGCTGACCCTTAACTCTAGAGATATATGTATCAACTGTTTTACGAGTAGCAACCAAAACACTCATAAATATCATTAATATAACTAACAATACAGTATAAGCTTTCATCCGTGTATTAAAATGAAATTTCTTACCTGTGCTAATTTCATTTTCGGAAGCATAACGAATTAAACCTCGCTCAAAATGTACAGCATCCATAACTTCGTTACATGCATCAATACATGCTGTGCATCCTACACATTCCATTTGTAATCCATCACGAATATCAATTCCAGTAGGACAAACTTGAACACATTTCATGCAACCGATACAATCGCCTTCTGGTCTTATTACATTTTTTTTGTACTTGGCTCTAGGCTCTCCTCTCTTGTAATCATATGCAATTTGCATAGTGTCTTTGTCAAACATTACACCTTGCAATCGGCCATACGGACAAATGGTTGTGCAAACAATTTCCCTGAGATAGGCGAATACACCATAAAAGATTAAGGCAAACACGACCAAGCCAGTTAATAAAACTAAATGTTCTGACATGGGTTCACTAATTATTTTTATTATTTCATCGACTCCTAGAATATATGATAAAAAAGTGTGTGATATGATGAACGAAATAACAATAAATATAAAATGTTTGAGCGATTTCTTAATGATTTTATGAGTAGTCCATGGTTCTTCATTCAACTTTCTTTGTTGACTAGCGGAACCTTCCACTAACCATTCAATTGGTCTGAACACAAATTCCATAAATACAGTTTGTGGACATACCCACCCACAAAATAATCGCCCAAACACTACGGTAAACAAAACAATAAAAACTATAAATGTGATCATTGCTATTGCAAAGATGAAAAAATCCTGAGGCCAAAATATTTTACTAAATAAAATAAATTTACCGTTCGGAATATTAATCATCATGAATGGCAAGTCATTTATCTTTATGAATGGTATAATGAAAAATATAGCCAAATAAAAATAAGCTATATACTTTCTATAATTATACCATTTGCCTGTAGGTTTCAAAGCATAAATCCAATTCCTCTTACCTGAATCAGTAACGGTACTTACTCTATCTCTATAGGAATCAGCATGCAATAAATCCTCTTCTCTCAATGTATTTTACTTATTAATTTTAGTTGTATCTATTGCAACAGGTGCTGCAGTAGCTTGTTCTTCTACATACAATTCACCTTGTTTCTCCTTCGCGCCTGCAGGATTATTTCCCTTTAATGATTTAACAAAACTAGCCACTTGCGCCATTTGATTTGCAGACAACTGTTCCTTCCATGAAATCATTCCTTTATCTGGCCATCCATATTTAATGGTTGTAAAGATGTTTTTTATTGAACCCCCATGAATCCAATAATCATCTGTAAGATTGGGGCCAACACCTCCAGGTTTACTTCCACCATGAGCTTCATGACAAGCAACACATTTTTCAATAAAAATCGCCTTACCAGCAGCAATATCTGGAGCCTCTAGCATGATAACAGAATTTTCATCTACATTATTGGCTTGCATCGATAAATACTTACTTTTTTCTATTTCTGCTTGTACCATTTCCATTTTAAATTCTTCAATTTGTAATGGTGCCGAATGACTGACATGATATCTCCACAAATAACCTATGGCAACTATAATTGTCAAAATAAATCCAGCAGTAAACCAAGGTGGGGTAATATTATTTAATTCACGTATCCCATCATAATTATGCCCTGCATCAAGCTGAGCCTCCTCTTCCATGGGTCTAAAACTATTAATCTTATTCCAGAATCTCTCAAACCAACTTTCTTTAACTTCAGCAGACTGCTCCATTTCTTGGGCATAACTATTTTTTAAAAATGTAGTCGTTTTCCATGAAAAATAAGCTATTAAAAATACCTCAACAACAATGCATAAAAACAAACCCCATGTTGACCAATCAAAGTTAAATTGATTCACTGGCGCTGGTGCTGCTTGACTAAATGAAACTTGAGTAGAAACAAGAAGAATTAAAAGTGTATTGATGATTTTATTAGAATTCGAAATATTCTTCATTTTCATCATATAATCTTTTGCTGCCATCAAAAACATTTTACCCGTTAGATATAGCGGTAATAACAATAGGACTATAATTAAAACTAAAATCAAACTTTTATCATCTAGTAATGGCACGTTTGAAATAGCGACTTCAGTCCCTTGTCCTATACTCAAAAAGGGCATCAAACAAGAAATTACACTTATTATGATTTTTTTTATTTTTTTCTTTAACATAACAAAAATATTAATGATTATCTAATGGTAGTTTTTCAATACGTTGTATCTCAGCTTTATCTATACTATAAACCCAATATGTAACTATAATAAAAAAAGCTACAAACAGGAGTAATGATACAACAGGATAAATACTGACTCCGATGATTTTTTCCAAATATGTTGAGAATTTCATGGTTTAAAATTTATTTCTTTTCTAATTTAATATCTTTTCCTAATCGCTGTAAATAAGCAATCATAGCAATGATTTCTTTATCACCACTGATTTCAATTTTATTATCTAATAATAATTTATCAGTGATGTTTTTAGCTTGCTTTTCTAAATCATTGTTCGCTATACTTTCATATCCTTCTGGATAGGGCACCCCCAATTTACGCATAGCGTGTATTTTAGAAATTGTACTTCCTTTGTCAATATCTTTTTCAAATAATGATGGATAAGGAGGCATAATACTACCAGGTGCCATGGATGTTGGTTCAAGCATATGATTAAAATGCCAACTGTCACCATACTTTCCACCGATTCTTGCCAAATCTGGTCCAGTTCGTTTACTACCCCATTGAAATGGATGATCATATATAAATTCACCCGCTTTAGAATAATCCCCATATCGTGTTACTTCATATCTAAATGGTCGGATCATCTGCGAATGACAATTGTAACAACCCTCTCGAACATAAATATCTCTTCCTTGCAACTCTAACGGAGTATAAGGTTTTACTGAAGCTATAATTGGGATATTTGACTTTACTAAAAATGTAGGTATAAGTTCCACCAAACCACCAATTCCAACAACAACTAAACTTAAAACCAATAATAAAAGTGGTTTTCTTTCAATAAAACTATGCCAAATGGAATTGACTGGGGCTTTGTATTCTTTTGTCAAAGGTGGAGCTTCAGCTTCTTCTTGTTCAATAAATGATCCCGCTTTCGCTGTTTTGATCAAATTGTAAATCATGATACAAACACCAACTAGAAAAATGGTACCTCCAATAGCACGCATAATATAAAATGGAATTATAGTTTGTACTACATCAATAAATTGATATTCCAATTGTCCTTCAGGAGTAAACGCTTTCATCATAAAATAAGATCTGAAAGCACTCCAATACATTGGAATGGCATACAATAAAATACCTAAAGTCCCCACCCAAAAATGTGTTGAAGCTAATTTTTTAGAATAGAGTTTGGTATTGTATAATCTAGGTATTAACCAATACATCATTCCAAAAGTTAAAAAACCATTCCAACCTAAAGCACCAATATGCACATGTGCAACAGTCCAATCACTATAATGTGAAATAGCATTCACATTTTTTAATGACAACATCGGACCTTCAAATGTAGACATTCCATAAGCCGTAACGGCTACAACAAAAAATTTCAAAACAGGATCTTCTCTTACTTTGTCCCAAGCACCTCTTAATGTAAATAATCCATTAAGCATACCTCCCCAACTTGGAAGTAACAACATGATGGAGAAAGCTGTACCTAATGATTGTGCCCAATCAGGCAATGCAGTATACAAAAGATGATGTGGCCCAGCCCATATATATAGAAAAATCAAACTCCAAAAATGCACGATACTTAATCGGTATGAATATACTGGCCTATCCGCCGCCTTTGGCAAAAAATAATACATCAGTCCTAAGTATGGAGTAGTTAAAAAGAAGGCCACTGCATTATGTCCATACCACCATTGCACCAATGCATCCTGAACTCCGGCATATACAGAGTAACTTTTTAATAAAGAAATGGGATATTCCATAGAATTTACAATATGCAACATAGCAACAGTCACCCATGACGCTATATAAAACCATATAGCTACATATAAATGTCGTTCTCTCCTCGTTAGAATTGTTGCAAACATATTAATCCCAAAAACAACCCATATCAATGTAATTAATATATCAATAGGCCATTCTAATTCTGCATATTCCTTACCCGTGGTATATCCCATTAATAAGGTTACTGCAGCACAAACAATAATGGTTTGCCAGCCCCAAAAATGTATTGCACTTAATTTTTTACTCCACATGGAAGTTTTTAATAATCGTGGCAATGAATAATACACTGCTGTAAATATTCCATTCCCAACAAATGCAAAAATAACAGCATTCGTATGCACAGGTCTTAATCTACCAAATGCCAAATGAGGAAAGTATTCACTAAAATTGAGCACAGGAAAAGCCAATTGAAATGCAGCAATTACGCCTAACAACATTCCAACAGCTCCCCAAAAAATACATGCAATAGCAAATAATTTTGGAAATTTGTTGTCGTAATAAAATTTGTCTAAACTCATACAGGATTAATTTAAATTATTTTTTTTATTGTCAAATAACATTCTTTGGGCAGGACTCTCATCTTCATCAAATTGTCCATCTTTAACACTCCACAGAAAGGCAATTAAAAAACCACCGGCGATACAGATGCTTACAATTAATAGTATAATAATTACACTCATGATTCAAATTGTTTTAAAAGAAATTTTATGATATCTGTTGTTGTCACAATACCCACCAATCGATTTTCTTCCATTACAGGTAGAGCATGAAAATGGTGGTTCGCAAATATTTCTGCAACTTCTTTTATTGTATTATTTGAATTTACAGTCATTGGATGGGTATGCATCACTTGATCGATACTTAACATATCAAGAATCGCATCTTCAGAATTATCTTGTTGATCAAATAAATTAGAAAAAGTCAATCTGTTTAGATCTGTACTACTGATGATTCCCTTTATTTGATCTCCATCTACAACCGGTAAATGTCTAATCTTCTCCTTTTTTATAAGATCAATCACATGCCTTAAGTGATCTTTTATGTTTACACTGATGACATGTTTGGTCATTATATGACTCACCAACTCACTCGCTATCATGATCTATTGTTTGATTTGTAAAAATATTCCATCTATTCTTTAATGAGAAATGACCAGCAAATATTTCTGTTAATCCATAACTCAAAAGGATAATGGTAATAGAACTAGCTGGCATTAATATTGCCGCAACCACCGGTGATAATATACCTTGTAGAGCATAATACAATCCTATGATGTTATATAATACTGAGATGGTAAAACTGAAAAGTATAATATACTTACCCACCCTAGCTAATCGAATAAATGTATCTAAATGATTCAATTTTGAAGCATCTAAGACTCCATCAGATGATGGTGTAAAACTATTACTTGTATCAGCAATTGCTATTCCTACCTCACTTTGTTTTAAAGCGCCAGCGTCATTTAGACCATCTCCTACCATCATCACATTCAGGTCGTATTGTTCTTGCAATTGTTTGATATATTCCAATTTTTGTAATGGAGATTGATTAAAATATATTTCACTTTCTTTACCCATTAATGAATGTATAGTTTCAATTTCGTGATCATTGTCTCCACTAATTAATGATAAGGTGAATTTCTTTTTTAGTCGTTGTATTAATTTTGAAATTCCAAAACGGTATTTATTTGAAATGAGGAATTCCCCAAACACTTGTCCGTCGATTGAAATAACGACTTTGGTGCCATGTGTTGATTGATTAAAAGTTTTTCCAACAAACTGGGGTGAGCCTATTTTTATATGTTTTTCATTCACCCATCCTTCAATTCCCTGACCTTGTATTTCTTTAAAATGGTTGATTTCAATAGTTTCATCTTCCTTTAGAAAAGCCTCAATAATTTGACTCGTAGGATGGGTATTTTGTTTGAGTAATGAAACAATTATTATCCGCATTTCTGGATTCAATACTTTGCCAGAATATTTAACATTGGATCCTTGGATTTGGGTAATCGTTCCAGTTTTATCAAAAACAATGTGATTGACTTTTGAAATTTTTTCTATGATTTCAGGGGATCTTAAATAAAATTGATTTAATCCAAAAATTCTCAAAATATTACCATTGGTATAATTTTTTGAAAGCAATAAAGCGCATGGACAAGCTACAATAAGTACCGTCGTCATAGCATTCCACATGAGCATAAGTTCCCCTTGAAAATACCAATAAATACCGGCACCCAAGCCTAACAAAAGTACCAAATAAGTAAAATAAGTCCCTATTTTATCATAGGTATCTTTACCAATATTTGCTTTTTTATTGAATATTGGATTATTCCAAAGATTGGTTAAATAACTTTGTGAAACTTCTTTAACCACAACTAATTCTAACAATCCACCTAATTGCTTTCCACCGGCATATATTATTTCGCCTATGTCAATTTTCACAGGAAGGCTTTCGCCATTGACAAAACTATAATCTATACTTGCTTCACCTTTCGATAAAAGAGCATCAACTGGAATAATTTCATTGGAATAAACTTGGATGATATCTTTCTCCTTAACCTTTGATATTTCAACAGGTCTAATAAATCCATCCTTAATAACATTAAGCGCAATTGGAAAAAACGATTTAAAATCACGGTCAAATGAGATAGTCCTGTACGTTCTTGATTGTAACCATCTACCTATGAGCATAAAAAATACGATTCCACTCATACTATCCAAATATCCATTTCCGGTACCTATGGATATCTCATATAAACTTCGAATAAATGTAATGACCAATGCTAAAGCCACTGGTAAATCAATATTCAAAAAACGATGTTTTAAGCCATTCCAAGCAGAAACAAAAAATTCAGTAGCGGAATAAAATAATACAGGTAAGGCAAGTATAACTGAAACAAATTTGAAAAAGTAAGCAATTTTTGGTTCAATAGCATTTGAAATTGAAAAATAATCTGCTAGGCTAATCATCATGATATTCGCGAAACAAAAACCTGCGACACCTATTTTATACCATCTGGTTCGATCGGTTTTTGAAACCGGATCAGAATTTAGTTCATTCAAACTCAAATGTGGTTCATAACCAATATTATCAAGTGTTTCAACCACCTTTCTCAAACTGGTTTCGTGTTGATCAAAAACGATAAATACTTCTTTTTTACTAAAGTTGACCCGAGAAGAAATGATGCCATTATTGATAGATGCTAATTGTTCCAATAACCAGAGGCAACTACTACAATGTATCTGAGGCAAATAAAAGGTGACCTGAGTTTGGTGCTGATCTGCATACTTAATGAGTTTTTTCTGAATCGTAGTATCTTCCAGGAATGCATATTTATCCTGACGTTTACTCCTGTTTTGGATCAATCCTGGTTTTTCATTCAACTCATAATAATCACACAACTGATGTTCATTTAAAATTTCAAACACCATTTTACAACCATTGCAGCAGAAGAATTTCTCATCCACATGGCAAGCCCTATCAGGAATATCATTCCCACAGTGATAACAAATGCTAACAGTTGAATGTACTGGTTTCACAAATTCTATTTAGTCTTTTTTTAATTCTTTAAGCATTTCATCAGTTTGTAATGCAACTTTTGAACAAACTCCATTTCCTTGACATGAGCCACAACAATCCTTTTCTTCTGAATTTTTGTGATCATCATGAACGATTGTTGGGTTCAATACGACAAGATGATTTGGAGAATGGGCCTTATTGTTTTTGTCTTTCATATTACATTATATTAATACCTTACAATCCTTTATTGAATAAAAAAATTATTGATTCTTCAGAAAGAACTTTCCTGAATCCAACTTCTTATTAAAATCACCTATGGTGTTATTTTCTATCATCCCGATCAAATTTCGTTTGATTTCTTTAAATTCAAAATGAACTGGACAAGGGTTTTTTTCAGAACAAGCCTTTAAGCCTAGAACACAATCTGTGTATAATTTCTCTCCATCCATTGCTTTCACAATATCTGCTATGGAAGCTTTTAAATCCTCCTTATCCAGATAAAATCCCCCATTAGGGCCCTTAACGGAGTGTACCAGTTTTCTCCTACTGAGGTCCTGCATAATTTTTGCAATAAAATGCTCAGGTGAGTCCGTTCCTTTTGCAATTTCTTTTATACCCACACGTGCTTCATTTTTTGATTTCTGAGCTACAAAAATCATCGCTTTGATGGCATATTCACAAGATTTTGAAAACATAGTTTGTGTTTATGGGTCAAAAATACTACAAATATTTAAAATATAAAGAGTTTTATATCTTTTAATAGAAAAAATATTTTATTTATTTTAAAAAATGATTCCTTTATTCATATATAGAATATAATACTATTTATGTATTTATATTATAACCAACTATATATATTATATTTTTAATATATAAAAATTGATTTCATAAAAAAAATAAAAAAAATTTTTAACCATAGCATTTATATAAAAATTTATCCTAATTATTCATTTTTTAATCCAAATCCATCGAATTTTACAACTCTGAGAATACCATCAGCCGTGCTAATATGAACTAATAATTAAATAGAAGCTAATTGGATTTGAATTTGAGTCAACGAAATACCTAAAAAAATCAAGTTCCACCAAACACATATCCTAAGATGTTACAAGATGAATTTTGGAACATTTAGAGTCTTTAGATATCGAATATTTCTTTGACCTTCCTAATCTGTATTTAAACATCGCAAAATCATACACCACTAAACGAAACTGGTCCCCATGATTATCTATTCTAAAAAACGAGCCAATTAGCTCTAATAATCCTTAAATCAAAAGACCTAAGTTCAATAGACTAACATCTGGAGTCAACTAACATCGACTTCACTAACTTTAGAGTTACAACATTCAATGAAGAGAATATCAAATTTGAGGCCTTTATAAATACTTAGCTAAAAACTGATAAAACTCCTTTTTCGTCTTAACAAAATCGGTAGCATCAGATTGAATTAATTCCGCTATCGTGTTATCTGATTCTATCATCTTAACGCCAATATAATTGGGCTTTTCAGAAGCATTATCCAATAAAACTTTGTCCTTCAATTTAACATCATGCAACAGTTCATCAATATGAATTTCCATCAATCTGAACTTATTCTCAAAATGCTCTACATGCATTAAGATCTCACTAGAGGTATTCTTTTGTACGATTTCTTCTAATCTATTTTTGAAAAAAGGAATCTCAGACTTATAAAACTTTAATTCCCGAATCCAATCCTGGCACATCACGTGCAAATGTGAAATACTATCCTTCATTGTTTTTTGTTTTAATTGTGAATTTCATTTATATTCTATCTACTTAACTGTTAACCTTTTAAAAATTTATGTGTCGTTATGACTATTATCACCTTCACGAACATCATCTCATCCACTAACATGTTCATAACACAAATTTAATACAATTGTTAAATATAAAGACTTTTTTATCTTTTATTTAATATTAATTGTTAAAAATAATTTTTGTTCAAATGATTCTCTACTCAAAATATTATATAGTTATATTTTATATGTATAATAAATTAATAATCTATATTTTATTAAATATTTATTTTTTTAAGATTAAGTAAAAAAAATTGAATAGACCTTTGAATTTTAAGTGTCCGATTAAAATACACTAGATTTGAACAAACTTCCAATCCATTATAATAAGTTGGCTAAGCATCTAAGTCTAAAGTATAGTTTCAGATCCCACCATATTAAAAGGCTAAATATAAAATCTACCCATATTCAGACAACCACTATGAATACGAATCATTTGATTGATATTTAAATGTTCAATTCTTTTCTTCACTTTTTATCTATATATTTACGTGTTGTATTCGTTAAAAGATTTAATTCATGAAACCCATAACAACCCTAATATTCTTGATGTTTATCTTAGGAAGTGCATATGGTCAAGAACATAAAAGCCCTTCAAAGAAAATTCAAATAGGAATCAATTATTCAGCAGATCTTAATTATAGAACGCTTTTTATAAAAAAAGAGACTCATGGCTCACTGATTGTAAAAGATTCACGAAACAAAAATGAAATCCCAAAATACGGCTACACAACTGGTATTCTACTCTCTATTAATATTTGTCCTAAAATATCTCTAACAACCGGTTTGCAATATTCAAATAAAGGATATCAAACAAAAACCACAGAAGCCATATGGCAAGCACCAGATCCGTCTCTTGCTAGTTCAACTCAATTCAGGTATCAGAATTATTTTATTGATATCCCAGTCATTGCAAATTATTTTATTGGCAATAAAAAACTTCGTTTGGTGACTTCCCTTGGTTTAACAACCAATTTGTATATTAATGAAATCGTGTCATTAAAATTGAATTATCTAACAAAACCATCAGAAATTCATAATACTAAATCGAATTACAATTACAATAAATTCAATATTAGTGCCACATTAGGATGCGGTATGAATTATCGCATTCATTCAAAAATTGATATTCGTCTAGAACCCACCTTTAGATATCAAATTTTTAGAATAATAAATGCTGATCTTACAGCTCGTCTATGGAATATAGGATTGAACCTAGGCGTATTTAATACTTTTTAATTCTTGGCTTAAAGATCAAATCGCACATTGGAATATAAGCCACAACATAAACTAGAGGTATTATTTGACAAATATATAGTTCACCAAATAGCCATATCTCTTAGGTATTGCATTAATAATATTAATCTAGTTAATACAAACCTAAGTCAAAACTAACATATCAGTAAACTCCTGTTATGTACACTCAATTAATTTATAACAACTTCTATAACTAGGCATTACTACATAATATTCTAAAATTACCATAACTAAATTATGGTATATTCTTATATTTACATTAGTGTTAAAATAAAATATAACTATGAAACCCATATTATCTCTTGTAATTTTAATATTTGCACTTAGCTACGCATTTGGTCAAGACCACAAAAAGGATTCAAAGAAAATTCAATTAGGGATCAATTATTCGCCCGACTATAATTATCGAACCCTAACAATTAATAATAAAACTCAAGGAGCTACTCATGTAAAGGATATAAGGAATAAAACTGAATCACCAAAATTCGGATTGACCGCAGGCCTGCAAATTGCATGGACCTTTCACCCCAAACTCGCTTTGAATATTGGTCTGCAATATTCAAATAAAGGTTACAAATTAAAAGAAAAACCCCGTGCAATATCAGTAAGTGATCTACTCGATGATCAACACTACTTTGCTACTCGTTTCAAATACTCCTTTCATTATATAGATTTCCCTTTAAGTATAAGTTATTTGATTGGAAAAAAAAGAATGCAGATGGTAGCATCTATTGGAGTTACAACTAACATTTTTATTAAGGAGTGTTTGTCAATTTTTAGGAATACCAAATCTAACCAATTCGATATAAATCTGCCATCACATTACAAATATAATAAATTCAATTTAAGTGCCACAATAGGCTGTGGGATCAAATACCACCTGCTTTCAAAAATTGATGTTCGTCTGGAACCCTCATTTAGGTATCAGCTATTAAAGGTGATCAATTCTGATTTATCAGCCCACCTATGGAATTTTGGAATGAATACAGCAATATTATATTCATTTTAATTTTTACATGATTTAAACCAAGGCCTTCATCAGTACTTGCCAAAAAATAAGGCTTGCCTGTTCAGCTTATAAGATTTCTTAATGCTTTCAGATTAAAAAGGCAGTTAAACTAGAATTTTTGACTCGCAGTCAACTATTTTTAAAAAAAAATTAAATTTTTAGCACAAATTTAACTTTTAATCGTTGTACATATAAAACCAAACACAATGAAAAATTATGTTTCGATATCTATTTTATTCTTATTGTTAAGCAGTTTCTTTTCCACATCCTTAAAAGCTTATAATTCACTTACCGTTCAGGATCCAAGAGCTACCTGGAGATATGGTGTAGGAACTATGGATTCAGTAACGCTCGTAGTTAAACCAAAAGGTTTATTTTTGGAACATTCTATATACATCAATTTTTCAGCTAAAAATTTAAATTATACCTCAAAAGATACATTGGAGGTTATTTTTAATTTCGACCTTCCTTCAAATGCAATAGTTACTGACTCTTGGTTGTGGCTAACACCTAGTCAGATTCTTAAAGGAAAATTATTAGATTTATGGACAGCTTCAACCATTTATGAAAATATAGTCAAAAGACGCAGGGACCCTTCCATACTTAAAAAATTAACAGCCACACAATACGAATTAAGAATTTTTCCTATGGCCGGAAATGCATACCGCAAAGTCAAAATTACTTATTTAGTTCCATTAGACCTAAATGGCAATATATTATCAGGACCAATTGCTACTAATTATTTGACCACATCTAAAATACCCATAAATAATATTAATTTTATATATTTACCGGAGACAAAATATGGCAACCCAATTTTAAAAACAAACACAGGTACAGAAATAACATTTTGGGAAAAAGAAGATCCCGAATTCGGTAAATTTTTATACAAACCAATTACATTAAATGACATAACTAAGACCCCAATTTTACAATTTACTTTAGACAGATCCTACACAAGTTATTTTACAACATTCGAAAAAGACAATGAAAATTATTATCAACTTGCTGTTCAACTCAGCAGCCTAGTTCAAGCAGCAAAAGACAAAAAAATATTAATCACTTTTGATTATTATCAATCCAACACGTTTAGTAAGGATGTCATTCTAGACGAGCTACAATCCGCATTAATTAAAAACCTAAGTCCAACGCAGTCCTTCAATATGTGTTATGTTTCTGGATTTGATGTTGTGTTTAATTCCACGGACTGGATATCAGCAACTCCTGAAAACATTATAACACAGATCAACAAATTAAGAAATAATGCAAGTAATGTAGGATCAACATTGTCACTACTTGCCAAATCATTGCAGTATATCAAATCAAAAAATAATGACGGAAGCATATACTTTTTATCTGCAGGTGATATGTACAGTAATATTGATCTAAGTAATTCTATTTTACAGGATTTAACTAAAGAAGGACTTGCAAGCACCACTATACATGTAACCGACATTTGTTCTTTAAATAAATTTTGTGGATACATAAATAATATATTATATTGTAACAATCATTATCTCTATACCAATATCTCGAGAATTTCAAAAGGTAGTTATACAAAATATGATTTACAAAATAGTTCATTATCCGCACTATTTACAAGCAGCATTTCGAAAACGATTGGAAACATTTTGAATCTTGATTTCTATTCAACCGTAGATAATGGATTCTGTTATAACAAATATATCAATAAAGATTTAAATCAATATAATTTATCAGATTACATCGTTCAGGTAGGTAAATTTACTGGTTCCTTGCCATTCAGAGGAGAAGTATCCGGATTTTTAGATAATAAAATTTTTAATTCAAAATTTACAATACCAATAGAAAATCGCCTTCCGACAGATGTGACGAATGTCCAAATTTGGGCTGGTAATTATATCAAGGAATTGGAAAAAAATATTTCATCAAATATTACCGTTAATAATATAATAAATCTAAGTATAGAACATAATGTTCTTTCATTATATACAGCTTTCCTCTGTTTAGAAGATACAAGTTATTATTGTGTGAACTGCAAAGACGAGACGCATATTAACACAGGTACAGAAGAATTAAAAGATAGCATCAATTTTATTTCTTTTCCAAATCCATTTTCTGAAAAAATCCAGTTTACATTAAATGATATTAAGAATATTGATCCAGGACAAGTGAGTATTTCAATCTATGATATTTCAGGAAGAAAAGTAGATATTATTTCTGAATTTCAGTTAATTCAAGGATCACTAAAATTCTCTTGGCATCCAAATCCCGAAATTCAAACTGGCATCTATATATGTATAGTCAAAGCAAAGAATTCAGTTTATAAGAAAAAAATAATTAAAATGTAATGATTTTAATAATTAAAATTGTTTTACGAACGTCATATCATATTTTGGCGTTCAGTTAATAAAACAAAATAATATTATTTTTAATAAACTTTACGGTGATCAAAGATCCGAATTTAGACTTTCTAGATTAACCGTTCAATTGAATTCATAAAGCAAATTTTCTTATCTTTGGGTTTATGATATTAATTTATAAGCCTGAATGAAACGAACGTTAAAATATTATCGGATCATGTGGCTGAAACACGATTTGCCGGCTGGCTTGTCTGTTTTTCTAGTCGCTTTGCCTCTATGTTTGGGAATAGCATTAGCCTCCGGTGCGCCATTATATGCCGGCTTGCTATCAGGAATAATTGGTGGCCTGGTCGTTTCTTTTATCAGTGGTGCTCAATTAGCCGTTTCTGGACCTGCTGCAGGCTTATCCACCGTAGTTGCAGCATCCATTATCTCTTTAGGGGACTATAGACTTTTTCTTTTAACCGTTATTATCGCCGGATTATTCCAACTCATTCTTGGTTTGTTGAAACTAGGTGTTATCGCCAATTATTTTCCATCTGCGGTTATTAAAGGAATGTTAGCTGCGATTGGAATAATACTTATTTCAAAACAAATACCCCTCGCTTTAGGTTATGATCAACCCGATTTTTGGAGAAGTGGTTTTTTAAATTTATTTTCTTCTCATGAAATTGTGGAGCATTTTAAACACTTTAGCCTTCATTTGAGGAGAGGTGCATTAGTCATCTCAACAGTATCCATTCTAATTTTATTCTTGTATCAATCTCGATATGCTCAGACTTTAAAAATAAAAGTAATTCCAGCGCCATTACTAATTGTAATAATTGGAATCATCACAGACCTAATATTTTCACAATTCGCTTCAGATTACTCACTTAAACCAACACAATTAGTAACAGTACCTTCAAATATTTTTTCAGATATTATTTTTCCTGACCTAAGTCAGTTTTTTTCCTCCATTCAGATTTGGAAAGATGGACTTATTATTGGCATTTTAGCTTCACTCGAAACATTATTATGTGTTGAAGCAATTGACAAATTAGATAAACAGAATAGAATCACACCTGTCAATCGTGAGTTGGTTGCCCAAGGCATCGGAAATATGACATGTGGACTCTTAGGTGCAATACCTATAACTGCTGTCATTGTAAGAGGAGCCGCCAATGTGGATGCAGGTGGACGCACCAAACTTTCAGCATTTACACATGGGTTGTTTCTACTATTGGCTGTTTTATTGGTTCCCTTTTTATTAAATAAAATTCCTTATGCTTCACTCGCATCAATACTTTTAGTGACTGGTTACAATCTTGCAAAACCAAAATTATTTCGTCATATGTTCAGCTTAGGCTTGAAACAATTCCTTCCTTTCGTAATTACGATCATTGTGATCCTTGCTACAGATTTATTGATTGGGGTTAGTATTGGATTACTTATTTCTTTATATCTGATCATTCAATCCAATTTCAAAACAGAATATAAAATTACAAATAGCAAGGTTTTACATATAGACACTTATCATATCAAACTCAATACCAATGTAACTTTTCTAAACAAAGTAAAATTGCGCAGGGCACTTGACGAAATACCTGAATACAGTGAGTTAATCATTGATGGCAGTGAATGTCATTTTGTAGACTATGATATTCTAGAAATTATTAGTGAATATCAGGCAAAAGCACACGATAGACATATTGCTGTTCATCTTAAAGGCATCGAATCAGTCAATGTCACTGCAGTCCATTAATACAAAATAATGATCAACCATTGATGATACATTTTTATTACAATTAAAATATTAAATGATGTTCAAAAAAATAGTATTATTCTCATATCTAAGTTGTAGTTTGATTTCAACTTTTGCTCAAAACAAACCCTGCTCCATAAATCCAATGTATAGGCAGTTTGATTTTTGGATAGGCGAATGGGATGTTTATACATTAAAAGGTCAACAAGCAGGGACCAGTAAAATTAGTTTAATCCTTGATAGCTGTGTTATTTTGGAAGAATGGACAAGTACTTCTAAGTATGGACAACTGACTTATTCTGGAAAAAGTTATAACACTTTTAATTCTGCAGAGATGCAGTGGCAACAACATTGGGTCGATAATGCTGGTGGGAGCAATGATTATCTACTGGGAACATATGATAATAATAAAATGATATATACCACTCACCCATTCGTATTTTCAAAAGATACCATGGCAATTCGAAAAATAACGTTCTTCAATCTCAATCCTAATTCAATTAGACAATTAGGTGAAATATCAAAAGACAATGGCAAAACATTTACCACCGAATATGATTTAGAATATCAAAGAAAAATAACAATTTCACAAACCACTTTCGATTCCGTTTTAGCCAAAAAATTAAATGCTGATGAACGCGGCATGAAAAATTATGTTTTGGTCATATTAAAAACAGGAACCAATACAATTTCTGATAAAAACGAAATCGACAAAATCTTTGAAGGACATATGTCCAATATTGGTCGTTTAGCTAAAGAAGGAAAACTTTCATTAGCTGGACCATTTAGAAAAAATGACAAAACATATCGCGGGCTATATATATTTAATGTAGAATCTATCGAAGAAGCCAAAATAATTACTGCCACAGACCCTGCCGTTCAATCTGGACTTCTGGATGCAGAATATTTTAATTGGTATGGAAGCGCTGGACTTTCAGAATTATTACCCATTCACGAAAAAATCTCTAAAACCAAATTCTAGACTTTATTTAATTTAATAATTTCAAGGAGAAATTGTATAATTTATGTAATGTATTTATTTAATGTAAATTATACACAGTAACATTTTTCTTTTCACACATGTCATTTACGCTATTTAATCTAAAATTGAGTTGATATGGATAAATTGTCAAAGATAAAATAATTCAATAGCATCATCAATTGTTGGTTTCAAGCCTAATAAAAAAGCCGACCCTCAAATAAAAGGATCGGCTTTTTAAGATTTATGTGCTTTTTGTGTTTTTATTCTACGATCACACGTTTAGTTATTTTATTTTTTCCATGATGTATACTTACTAAATACATTCCTGAATGTAATTGATCAACAGGAATTTCCATTTGATTGCTACCAGAAATTGAATGATGTTGAATGCTTTGAACTGCTTTGCCAGTTAAATCACTAAACATAATTTGAATTGGGCCTGATTGATCTTGCATCCATTCCAGACGAACTACATCATGAACTGGATTTGGCATTACAGAAAAAGAATAAATATTTTCACTTGGTTCATGAGTACCTAAAACTAAATCATAAGTCGTAAAATCACTTACATAAGTAGCTCGAGTTAATAATGTAACATTCATCACTAATTTGTTATTCGCATCATAAAGTTTTGCGGAACCGTTAAGACTGGTATGATCGTTATCTATTGTTAATGTATAACATCTATCCTTAGATAAATTCAATGGATAACTGTGTAATTCATTTGTAGGATAGGATCCATCCTGAATGATAACTTTGTTGGCATCATCTTGTAGTGTAAAGGTTACCAATGAACCTTTTGTCAATGGTTTTACGTCTAATCTGGAAGTAAGTGTAGTAGCTGGTGAAGGATCAAATGGAATTACCAAAGTGTTATTAATTGGATTAACATCCGCATTTCCATTAACCTCAAAAGCTTCAATGGTCAAAGTGTTTCCACTTGCAAACATCTTAGGAATTTCAACATTACTTAGATTGATTGTTTTTTCTTCCAGAAAAGCAATATTACCGGTCCATGTATATTCAGACAGCGGTCCACCATTTACACTTGAACGAAACTTGATAGCTGTAACATTTGCATTACCGGTATTAATATAAGTAATGGTAGGAATAGTGCCTGTTCCACACACTGTATTCTTAAGTGTATTCGAAGTTGCTTTAGCATACTTTATAGCAATGTCCAATCCTGGAGATTTTATATAATCCACTTCTTTACTTTCAGCTTGAGCTACCTCTTTGGTAGATTCATTTTGGATATAAGCTGCAACTTCCAAATTTCTAAAATTGTACAACTTGTTAAATTTAAAATTAAAAGTGTAAGTTTTAGAATCGCCTACATTAGATAAATCTGAAATTGGAGTACCACCTGTGTTGGGTAAGAATTTTTTAACCACATGATAAAAAACTTTCTCTCCATTAGAACCCGGAGGGGTTGGCCATGTAATTACTTTCTCTAAAACAACTACCCTAAGAATCGGATTACCTTCCATGGGTCCGGTTAGTTTAACTGTTATTTTCGGATTCAACTCATTATAATTTGAAGCTAATCCTGGATCTACTGTAATTTCATAATTGGATTCAACAGCTGCACTGTTGGCAATATTAGCATCTGTGATTAATTGCGTAGGACTTTGGCCCCCATCTTGCCCACCCATTTTAGTATCCGGCACTCCAGTAACACCATAATAAGCTACTCGAGTTGCAACTTCACCTGGATTGTCCGCATTCATAGGATCAACACCTGGCCACGATGTCTGATGTGTTAATAATACCAACCTGGATTTATTTCGTTCTAATATAGGATGAATAATAGGATTGGTTGAAGCGCATGGCCCACAAGAAGCTTGAGTAAAATGCTCAACAAGAACTTTTCTAGGTGATTGAGCTAATAACAGCTGGCATATACAGACAGCCAAAATGAATAGTAGATTTTTTTTCATCGTAAAAATTATTTTATCTGTAATAGAATATTAGAAGTATAAAGATCCACAATATTCAGATCACTTGTTAATTTTTTTTATAAAATTTGCAGTTACATTCGATTAAATACACTTAAAGTTTCGTTTGTGCATAAAAACAAATAATTAAATCGCCTTTGGGGCAATCTCCAATTGTAAAAAATGGATTGGTTAAATCAAATGAAACTAATAAAATGAACTTACCTTAAAGAATGATGCTCTGATTTGTTTAATAAAATAAATTCATTTATCCCCAATTCAAACAATGGGGCCTTGTCCTAAAACAAAAATAGCAGGAGCATCTTGATAAATAGCGACATTCACAGATTTCCAATCTTTAATCGTTTTGGTTTGAATCAACTCATTAGGTGCTCCCAAATTTGAAGCAACGCATAAATACAAATCCTGTTGCAAGACTGATAGGGCTATTTCAAACATTTGTTTGTTCCGATAAGGCGTTTCCATAAAAAGTTGGGTAGCATTCGTTTTTAATGCTTGTTGTCCAATTTTGATTAATGCTTCTCTAAGAAATTCTTTCTTTGCAGGCAAATAACCATGAAAACAAAATTGTTGTCCCACTAATCCTGAACTCATCAAAGCCATTATCATAGAATTAGGTCCGGCATGAGGAACCACAGTGTAACCACTTTGATGGGCTTTGATGACCATTTCATGACCCGGATCAGCAACACATGGCGCACCAGCTTCTGATACCAAACATACGTCTTCCCCTTGATCCAATAACATTTGCAGCCATTTCCAATGCTCGGCAATAGTATTAGCCTCCCAGTCCTGAACCTCTATTTGCAATAATGGTAGTGGATGTGATATTCCTTTAATAAATTGCCTTGCTGTTTTAGCTCTTTCTGCTAAAAAAAATCTACACGACCTGGCAGTTTCGATGGCAGAACCAGACATTTGCGAAATTCCGGCACCAGATAATGGTACGGGGATGAGATGAAGCTTTCCTTTGGACATTCAGATATGATATAAATGATGCAAATCTATAATTATTTGGATCAAGCAGGACATAAATTCATTAAAAGGCTATCTTTACGATCATTTTAGAAAGGCATGACCTATACCATTAAATTACAGCAGTTCGAAGGCCCCTTTGATTTATTACTCTTTTTTATAGAGCGTGATGAATTAGATATTAATGATATTCCCATTGCAACCATCACTGAAGATTTCTTACAGTATATCCGACATTTAGAGGATCTTAATTTGGATTTAGCAAGTGAGTTTATTTTAGTTGCTGCGACACTCATCAGGATCAAAGCAAAAATGTTGATTCCTAGAAAAGAATTAGATGAGAATAACCAAGAGATCGATCCTAGACAAGAATTGGTTCAAAAATTATTAGAGTATAAAGCTGTTAAAGAAGTGATCCAAGACTTAAGCGTCATGGAAGATAATCAAGCTTATAGAGTTGGACGTGGTAATTTGCAAAAAGAGTTTGAACTTCTTTCTCAACAAGCTTTGGTTGATGCTGAATGGGAGACCCTGAATTTATTTAATTTGATGAAGGTCTTTCAAAAAGTTATGGACCGATTAAATAAACCGAGTGCGATCGTCCATGAGGTTTATAATTATGAATATCAAATTAAAGATCAACAAGATCGGATATTTGATTTATTAAGTAAAAAAGGAAGAATTAATTTTGAAGAAATATTTGAAATTTGCGAAACAAGAATTCACGCCATTGTTACTTTTCTAGGATTGTTGGAATTAATCAATCTTCAACAAATGACCATCATTAAAGGTGAAGGTTTGAATCAGTTCTGGATTGAAGAAAACCATGAAATAGAAGAATCAAATGATAGTAAAAATCAATCAGATGAAAATATTGTTTTAGAATCTGATGAAGAAATACCCACAATAGAATCATAAAGCAAATTCAATTTATTTACCCTTTCTTGGTCCACATATTCTCGTATTTCGTTTATATTTTGAACATTCCGTTGCTTTGAAATTTTTGTTTTAATTCTAATTCGTTCTGAATCTGGTAATTGACTAAATATCCTCCTCAAAAGTGGTAATGTCGTTTTAAACTCCAGCTCTTCTAATTGTTTCAACCATTCATCCAATACTTGAATAATGTTATCTTGCAACAAATAAAATGCAGTGGATTGAAATAAAAAACCTTCAAGCCATTGTGCAGATTTTGATGCCTCATTTTGAGTTAAGAATTGAGCTTGAATTTCTATTATAAGTACATCATTTGATACATTATGTTCACTGAGTAATACATTCCAACATTTTCCTTTGATCAATGGATGGACTTTCTCCATATATGCCATTTTATGAATTTGATCCTTCCAAAGTTGATTGTATTCTTTATCATGATTGTAAAAATAAACATTGATCATTATCAAAATTTCCAACATGGTATTGGCTTTAACATCACTTATAAAAACGCATTGATCGCCAAAACTTAAAATAATTCTTGGGAGAATGGTATTAAAAATATCTATCAATACATGGGTATCCATCTGATGTAAATCTCCATATTGAATATTTGAAATTAATGGCTGAATAATTCCTGCCAGGCTTTCAATATCCTCAATTTCGATGCTTAACAGATTAATACGCTCTGCTAATAGTGGCCATATTTGGTTCAAACCAGCCTTTAAGGCATGAGTCAATAAACCTGCAACAGTACTGATATCGTGTGAAGATTTTAAAACATCGATTACTTTATTTCTAACAGCATCATCGACAGTATTTCCAATAAGTGCAGCATGTATTAAAGCGATTTCAAGCTCAGGATTCCAATTAAAAGACCAAAATTCATGAAAATTACCTTGTGCCTTGATATCAATTTCACGGGATTTAGCCCAGGGAATTTCTAATAAAAGGGTTTTGTACAATAAGCGACTAATTTGTAAGTGGCGTTCTTTTCTTAAATCTAAATCCAAATGTTCCTTATTTCCTGATGCCCAATAAGATTGCAATTTAAGTGATCTTAGATTCTCAAAAAAATCTTGGACCATGGGGAGGCTTGACGCATTTACTTCCACCTTTCCAGTTAAATTGCCATTCAAAACTTGGTTAAGAAGGAGCTGAATTCTTGTATCATCGCCTTTACCAAAACATGTTATGGCCGCTTCCATTAATTCATCAATTCCTGCAATGGCTAAACCACGAATCATACTAAGATTTATAGCCAATAATTCTGCATCTATAATTTCTGCAGGACTTACATTCATCTTATGAGACCTTAATATTCGGGCTGCTTGCGTCAACCAAGTTGAAATGGCAGTAGTCCGATTAGAAAACAGCGCATCATACCATGATGGAGATTCAATTCCCGCACTATACGATTTTTTATTACTCAATCTTTCATAGGACCAGGGAATCAAACATTGATGAATGTCAACTGCTGCTAAGGATTTAATTTTCGTTTCCTTTTTCTGAATGCGGTCCAAAGTTAAAAGTGGCCCATGCCAGGCACCACAGACTACAGCAATTTTTTTTGAACCATTTGAGATGCATTGTCTTATTTGCTGTCGCATAAATTGTTCGCGAATCAAAGTCTCTTCATCATCAAGTTCATTGCTTAAAGACCTCAATGTTGTCATTAATTGTTGGATGATATCAAACATGACTAAATGATCTGACCATTGTTCGATATACTTATCCCACCATCGCTCTGTATCTTTAAAGCCTTGTTGTCTAGCTAGATAACCCAAAGGATCGTTTGTGATTTTTCTTTGTTCTTTATTTAATTCGGCTTCTGTATTATTTTTAAAATTAGCATAAACTAAACTGTTTTTTGCAGGAAGGTCTATAGGGATTATTTGAATGTGGTTGGAAATTGCATATTGGATAGCCTGAAATTCCGGCGAGAATACGGCCATTGGCAAATAAAAACAATGGTAAGGATTTTTCTTATTGTAAAATAAAAATGCGATGGGTGGTTGAAATTTAATTTGTGATAATGCACCCAGCAAAGTTTCTGATTCCTGTGGTAATTCTATACAAATGGTATCGGGTTGAAATAATTGTAATGCTTCTACTAAACGACTAGCAGAGCCAGCTCCGTGGTGCCGAATACCAAATACTTTTAATTCACATTGATCCAAGAGGAATAATTTCCATCAAAGTTAGTTTATAAAAAATGTATATAAGATAAAAATTCAAACAGTATAGATAACTATTGACACGCAAAAATGGTCAATTTGATATAACGAAATTAGTAAGAGAATGGATGTCTTTTAAAACACAAAAGCCTTGATCCGTCGAAGACGAAACAAGGCTTTTGAAAAAAATGGGCGGCGACCTACTCTCCCGGAATAAACCAGTACCATGGGCGCAATAGGGCTTAACTTCTCTGTTCGAAATGGGAAGAGGTGGTACCCCTATGCTAAAGCCACCTAAAACTTTTACCCCGCGGAAGTTTACGAATAAACTTAAGGGTATATGAGTTATAGATTACTTGACAAGGTCAAATAAAAAAAGAAAGGTTGGAAGAGAAAATTAAATCAAAATGAAAAAAAAAGGAAGCTAAGGGGTAATTAGTACTACTCAGCTGAACGTATTACTACGCTTACACCTGTAGCCTATCAACGTAGTCGTCTTCTACGACCCCAGTAACACTCATCTTAAGGTTAGCTTCGTGCTTAGATGCTTTCAGCACTTATCTATTCCGTACGTAGCTACTCTGCATTGCACCTGGCGGCACAACAGATACACTAGCGGTACGTCCAACTCGGTCCTCTCGTACTAGAGTCAGTTCCCTTCAATGTTACAACGCCCACCACAGATAGAGACCGAACTGTCTTGCGACGTTCTGAACCCAGTTCACGTGCCACTTTAATGAGCGAACAGCTCAACCCTTGGGACCTTCTCCAGCCCCAGGATGTGACGAACCGACATCGAGGTGCCAAACCTCACCGTCGATATGAGCTCTTGGGTGAGATCAGCCTGTTATCCCCGGCGTACCTTTTATCCTTTGAGCGATAGCCCTTCCATGCGGAACTACCGGATCACTTTAGCCTACTTTCGTACCTGGTCGAACCGTCGTTCTCTCAGTCAAGCGCCCTTATACTAATACGCTCTACGCATGATTACCAACCATGCTGAGGGCACCTTTGCAAGCCTCCGTTACTTTTTAGGAGGCGACCACCCCAGTCAAACTACCCACCACACACTGTCCCCTTGTTGTCAAGGGTTAGAACCTAAATATAAGAAGGGTGGTATTTCAAGGACGACTCCACAATCACTAGCGTGACCACTTCATAGTCTCCCACCTATCCTACACATCTTATATTCAAGCACAATGTGAAGTTATAGTAAAGGTGCACGGGGTCTTTTCGTCCCGTGGCGGGTAACCGGCATCTTCACCGATACTTCAATTTCACCGAGCTCATGGCTGAGACAGTGCCCAGATCGTTACACCATTCGTGCAGGTCGGAACTTACCCGACAAGGAATTTCGCTACCTTAGGACCGTTATAGTTACGGCCGCCGTTTACTGGGGCTTCAGTCAAGAGCTTCGCTTGCGCTAACCCCCTTCCTTAACCTTCCAGCACCGGGCAGGTGTCAGACCCTATACTTCATCTTACGATTTTGCAGAGTCCTGTGTTTTTGCTAAACAGTCGCCTGGGCCATTTCTCTGCGCCCCGTCTTGCGACGGGGGTCTCTTTTCCCGAAGTTACGAGACTAATTTGCCTAGTTCCTTAGCCATGACTCACTCGAGCGCCTTAGGATATTCTCCTCGACTACCTGTGTCGGTTTATGGTACGGGCTGTATATACCTGAAGCTTAGAGGTTTTTCTTGGAAGTCTGCTTGGAGCCACTATTACATCACCCCGAAGGGATCAGTATACTATCATGTTTCAGTTCACCAGCGGATTTGCCTACTGGATCAACACCTACGCACTTCAACCATCTATTCCGTAAGATGGCGGACTTTACGCTTCTCCGTCACCCCATCGCAGTATATACAGGTACTGGAATATTAACCAGTTTGCCATCGGCTTCGCCTCTCGGCTATACCTTAGGACCCGACTAACCCTGATCTGATTAGCATAGATCTAGGAAACCTTAGTCTTACGGCGAATAAGTTTTCCACTTATTTAATCGTTACTTATGCCTACATTTTCTTTTCTAGAAACTCCACCGTATCTCACGATACAACTTCACAGTCGCTAGAATGCTCCCCTACCAGTGTGACTTACGTCTACAATCCATAGCTTCGGTAATACACTTGATGCCCGATTATTTTCCGCGCAGAAACGCTCGACTAGTGAGCTGTTACGCACTCTTTAAATGAATGGCTGCTTCCAAGCCAACATCCTAGCTGTCATAGCATCTCCACTTCGTTCAATTCAACTTAGCGTATATTTAGGGACCTTAGCTGATGGTCTGGGTTGTTTCCCTCTCGGCGATGGACCTTAGCACCCACCGCCTCACTGCTGGATAAATGTCACGGCATTCGGAGTTCGTCAGGGGTTGGTAGGTGGTGAAACCCCCTAGCCCTATCGGTAGCTCTACCTCCGTGACACTCTAGACTCCAACGCTGCACCTAAATGCATTTCGGGGAGTACGAGCTATCTCCATGTTTGATTAGCCTTTCACCCCTACCCACAGGTCATCCAAAGACTTTTCAACGTCAACTAGTTCGGCCCTCCAGGACGAGATTATCGTCCCTTCAGCCTGCCCATGGGTAGATCACATGGTTTC
>JADJRL010000004.1 GCA_016712225.1 Candidatus Defluviibacterium haderslevense
CCTCAAACCACCATTGAAACCCGCCATACCCGACGTAAAAGCCAGGCCAATTGGGATGCATTGGAACGAATGATTAGCGCTGATCAAGAAATCGTGTCACTACAGCATGGAACTGCCAGAAATCACATATCAATTCAGTTCATTCTAAACCCAAATATAATAGAAGTTTAAATTAAATACAACGTACTAAGCTGTATAGAAACCGGACTAGGCCGGAATTATGTTAGGTTACAGGGTGAGACAAAAGAAGAAGTTTTAATGGTTATGCGGATGGTTGTTGCTGGCCTCAGTTGTTGAAATTTTGTGACTTTAGAAAAATAATGCTTCAGCCTACTAGAAGGCCATTGGAAGTTGCAGCTTTTATTCACCCGGATGTATTTGCTGAATATAAGGAAATAGGCTTAAAAAGGTTATGTATATGGCTTGGGCCTTTAGTTCGCTCCAGCTATCACGCCGAACGACATCTGGTCTAAATGCCGATATTTGAATTTAATTGTTATGGTCTTTTCAGTATTAACCCTGAGTATTAGATCTGATAAATGTGTTTTCTTTGCATTTGTATTTGTTTTTATTCTAAATTTTTTGCAGATGAGACTAAATTTGGCTTTTTGATATGGGTTCATTTCTTTTGTGTGAGCACTTTTTTTACCCAGAACTATGTTGTCAATAGTAGTACTGATACAGATGATGGCGTTTGCGATGGCGTTCACTGTAGTCCAGAGAGGCGATTAAAGCGCTGAAAGATGGCGATTTGAAGTACGATCACATTCAATATTACGGAGCTGGACCTGCTTAAAACTACCAAGTGGACCCTATCCTACCTGTAAACCAGATGATTTAACCATTATTGGAGAAACTCAACCAGGAGGACCTGGATCAGTGATCATCTTTTTTTTTCAAACAGAATTTTGGAGGAGTTCCTTTTGGACTATACTTAAATCAATTTTCTGTCAGTGGCCTAGGTTTTCCACCATGAATTATGCAGATCCTAATGACTCATATTTTGGTTTTTTGGTGATGCTGCAAAGGATGCTGCCAATTTAATGGAATTTATAATTGTATCGTTAATGGAATAATTTCACAGTTCCAGTTACGGTGGCTAGTTCGGTTTTGGTCAATCAAAGTTCGAATTTTACATTAAAAAATCCATTTTCGGATCGGACTCTACTTTTGAGTTCTATTACAGCCACAAAAAGCTGCGGTAAATATTGACCCATTGCAGGATCAAAAACGTTACCATAGATTCAAATATTTTTTTGTCAATACGAATAATGCTATTTCTTCCAGTGGTGGTATTTGTAGCATAACCAACAATATTTTCGGTGCTGTAGACACATCAAAAAACAATATTTTCTTTGCACCAACTTCTGGAATCGAACTGCTAGGTGGCGGGCCTCATACAATCAATGATAATTTTTCATTTTCCAAAAACATTTGCAATTCGAAGTAACAATCTAAATCAAGATTTAAACATTTTCAGAAATAGATTCAATCAAGTTACATCTGATATTATTTTAAATGGAAATACAAATGCAACTTATAACATTGCTCGTAATTATGGAAGAGATGGGCTTACTTTATCTCTCTTAATCTACAAAATGCCTATACTTTAAATTTAGAACGAAATGATATAAAAAACTATAATTCCTTTTATCTAAATAATCTAGAGCCTGGGATTTTAAAAGCCCGATATATTGATAATCTAATACAGTGTATAAACAATAATGTAGTATCATTAAATGGTAGCAACTTTCCGCACCAGGTAATCCAACCATTACTTCTGTGAATCGAGATCAAATCGTTGGTACCGGAAATCCAACTGATTCCATAGTAGTTTATGCAAACCGACGAACCCGGCTGTCCTAATGCCAATTGTCAAGGTGGATTTGAACTCGGACGAACACAAGCAAATAATTTAGGTAATTGGACATTGAATGTCGCTTATCCAAATCAACATAGCATTTCTGCATATCAATTCAAAAGCAATACAGCCGCGACTCCAAGTATTTATTCAGAATTCTCCAATTGCTATAAATGTACACAGCCTATCAAGTCTACTTTTTCACAAACTATCTGTAAGGGACAAAGTATATTATTCAGAGGAAAACTTTATAACGAAGCAAATCCTAAAGATTCATTTAATGTGACTGGTGATGGAGTAAGTATATGTGATTCTGTGTTCGTTGTAAATATTCAATTTCAAAATGGCATACGTCAAATGATTGATGTACCAATTTGTTTTAATGATACCACTAGAATCGGTGGAAAAGAAATTTCAAAATTAAATCCAATTGATTCAATAACTAATTTAAAAATGTCTTCGGATGCGATAGTATTGTTGTTCTTAATGGAATCGAAAGAGGTTTATCTACTTACACTAAAACAATATGTTCCAATGCTAGTGAAACTATTGGAGGAACAGTATTTGACAAAAACAATCCTAAAGGCACGGCTATACTCAAAGGTCAATCCGCATTTGGCTGCGACAGCGTAGTTTTTGTAGATTTAACCATTAAAAACTTTACGGTCTTTGATCTAAAAAGAGACATGTGTCCAAATACTCAATTGACTATAGGTACTGAAGTGTTTGATGCTGCAAGGCCAAGCGGAAGTGTCACTCTTATGGGAGCTTCAAGTACAGGATGTGATAGCATTGTCAATGTAACGCTTAACTATCCTAATAATACTGCTTTGGTAAACTCGATCTTTGCCCTGAAGACAGTATTTTCATTGGTGGTAGTAAAGGTCGGTATTTTAGCGCACGAAATCCCATCGATACATTAACATTAACCAATGGTTCATCATTTGGCTGTGACAGTATCATTTTTGTAAACTTAAATATTCTTAAGAATGGAACTGGTGTTTATAAAGCCGATATTTGTCGAAGAGATACACTCGTTTTACAAGGTGAAACATTTTCTTCAGGAAGAACAACTGGTATATTAAAAGTTGCCAATGGATCAACCAATGGCTGCGATTCCATTGTTCAAGTTGACCTCACGGTAATTCCCGATGCCAATGGTCAATTGGATACTACGCTTTGTGAAAATGATACCTTGAGATTATTTGGAGAGGATTTCTTCAAAGCCAAGCCATCTGGACCCATAAGAATTATAAAAGGCTCATCCAGATTGTGTGACAGCTTCTTATTAGTCAATGCTACATTTGTTAAAGAATCTTTTGGTAATTTCTCAACTACAATTTGTAAAAAAAGATAGTATCAAAATTCAAAATGTAACTTTTTCAGCAAACAAAACATCAGGTACTTTAATCGTAAAAAAAGGATCTGCAAATGGTTGCGATTCTACCGTTACGGTCAACATTAATATCGCCCCTTCAATAAATGCTCAATTCACCAAAGAAAATTTGGATTGTAATGTACCGAATACCGGACGAATTGTAGTGAATAATATATCAGGAGGTATTGGTCCGTTTAATGTATCCATTGATAATCAGGCAAGCCTTCCTTTTACACCCGACCTTGATCTAGCTAATCTAAGTTTTGGATCTCATCGAGTTAAAATATTAGACCAATTCGGCTGTGATACTACCTATACACTAAATATCGACACAGTTAGTACCCTACAATTGGTGCTACCGAATGATGTTACGATTGATAAGGGCGCTTCTGTATTGATCAAACCATCCACCAATTTTGTTCCTACCATAATTACATGGACGCCGGTAGCTAATCTAAGTTGTACGGATTGCCTTGAACCAACTGCCAAGCCTGATGTAACAACCAACTATTTGTTGACTCTGGAAGATGCTAATGGTTGTACTGTAAGCGATAATATGAATATTACGGTTCGTGTTGAAGAAGCTGATATTTATATCCCTACTGTATTTTCTCCTAATGGGGATAATATCAATGACATATTTGAAGTCGTTTTCCATTTTCCTGATAAAACGAAAATTAATGTATTTCAAATATTCGACCGTTGGGGTAACCAACTTTATGAAAAAGTAAATGGTACAATCGGTGAAAAAATTGGATGGAATGGCGAATTCAAAGGTAAAAAAGTAAACCCGGTGTTTATGTCTATGCCATACAGTATGAAGCCATAGATGAAGAACCAAAATGGCGCAAGGGCGGAATTACTTTGTTAAGGTAAGAATCATAATTTCTGATCTGGCGATCTAACTGATCTTGAATTTTAGTTTAAGTCCAAGGATTTGTTCTAATTAAAGAAAATTACTATAGTGTATTGCTATCAATAGGCATATAGCGTATTTTAAAATCTATGATTTATGATAGAAAAGCATAAATTATCTTCAATGATGAGTAATTTTAACCCAGAATCTATGCTTAAATTATATGATCGAAACCACAGTTTACCAGCCCAAACATAAAATACGGATCCTAACAGCAGCCTCACTTTTTGATGGTCATGATGCCGCCATTAATATCATGCGTCGCATTATGCAATCCAGTGGCGCCGAGATCATCCACCTTGGTCATAATCGATCAGCTTTGGAAATTGTTGATGCCGCTATTCAAGAGGATGTACAAGGTATTGCCATTACATCTTACCAAGGAGGTCACAATGAATTTTTTAAATATATCTATGACTTACTCAAGGAAAAAAATTGCGGTCACATCAAACTTTTTGGCGGTGGTGGTGGAACCATTCTTCCGTCCGAAATAGCGGACTTACATCAATATGGAATAACCAGAATCTATTCACCAGACGATGGAAGACATATGGGACTTCAAGGAATGATCAATGATCTTCTCAAACAATGTGACTTTGAGACCGGAGCTTCACTAAATGGAGAAGTCAAAGAATTAAAAGCAGGGAATGTTAGAGCAGTAGCTCGTCTTATTTCTGCAGTTGAAAATTTTCCTGATACAGCTAAAGAATTATTAGCAACAATACCAAAAGGTCCATCTAATAAACAAACACTCGTTCTAGGAATTACAGGAACAGGAGGTGCAGGAAAGTCAAGTTTGGTTGATGAGATCATTAGAAGATTTATTTTAGATTTTCCAGAAAAAACCATTGGCATTTTATCAGTAGATCCAAGTAAAAGACGAACCGGAGGTGCTCTATTAGGTGATAGAATACGCATGAACGCAATCCATCCAGAATTCCATCACAACAGGGTATTTATGCGATCTTTAGCTACGAGACAATCTAATCTTGCTCTTTCACCACATATTAAAAAATGCTTTAGACATTTTAAAAGCAGCATCATTTGATTTAATTATACTAGAGACTTCAGGTATTGGTCAATCCGATACCGAAATTATCGATTTCTCAGATGTTTCGCTATACGTTATGACACCTGAATATGGTGCTGCAACTCAATTAGAAAAAATTGACATGCTTGATTTTGCAGATCTCATTGCGATTAATAAATTTGATAAACGAGGCGCATTAGATGCCCTTCGCGATGTCCGAAAACAATATCAACGCAACAAACAATTATGGGATATATCCATAGATGAGATGCCGGTTTATGGAACAATCGCATCACAATTCAATGATCCGGGAATGAATTTATTGTATGAAAAATTAATTTTAAATATTAATAAAAAACTAAACACTCCTTGGAAATCAACTTTAGGTCTTCCTACCGGTGAATCCGAAAAAATTTATATCATTCCACCAGGCAGAACCCGATATCTTTCTGAAATTTCAGACAGCAATCGCAAATATGATCAATGGTCTATAAAACAAGCCGAACAAGCTCAAAAATGGCAATCATTAAAAATAACTGAAGACTTGGTTTCTTCTGATGTCAAACCAGAAATCAAAAAACAAACTTTAGAAATTGAAAAAACTATAGACGGAATTACCCGATCTATTCTTGAGGAATGGGAAACGAAAAAAAAGGAATACAAAAACGATCATTTTATTTATAAAGTTCGAGACAAAGAAATAAGTGTTCCTACCTTCACAACATCCCTTTCGCATTCAAGAATTCCAAGGGTTTGTCTACCAGATTACAAAGGTTGGTACGATATCATAAAATGGTCATTACAAGAAAATGTGCCCGGCGAATTTCCATATGCAGCAGGTGTATTTCCATTCAAGCGTAAAGAAGAAGACCCAACCAGAATGTTCGCTGGCGAAGGCGGACCTGAGCGCACCAACCGACGTTTCCATTATGTCTCAGTAGATATGCCTGCTAATCGCCTTTCTACCGCATTTGACTCAGTAACTTTATATGGAGAAGATCCAGATTACCGGCGGATATTTTTGGAAAAGTTGGAAATTCAGGTGTGAGTATTTGTAGTCTCGATGACGCCAAAAAATTATATTCTGGTTTTGATCTATGTAATCCCAGGACATCTGTTTCCATGACAATCAATGGTCCTGCGGCGACGATATGTGCCTTTTTTATGAATACTGCTATCGATCAACAATGCGAACTATACATTAAAGCCAATGGATTAGAGCACAAAGTTGAAGCTGCACTAAAAGCAAAATTTGATGACCAAAATCTTCCACGACCAAAATATGATGGCGAACTTCCACCTGGAAATAATGGATTGGGTTTGATGTTTTTGGGATTATCCGGAGATCAAATTCTAGAAGCGCCTATTTATGAAGAATTAAAAAACAAAGCACTAAGCTCCGTTAGAGGCACTGTACAAGCTGACATACTCAAAGAAGATCAGGCGCAAAATACCTGTATCTTTTCAACTGAATTTTCTCTCAAATTAATGGGTGATGTTCAAGATTATTTCATTCAAAAAAATGTTCGAAATTTTTATTCTGTTTCGATCAGTGGATATCACATTGCAGAAGCTGGGGCTAATCCGATTTCACAATTAGCATTTACTTTAGCGAATGGTTTTACTTTTGTAGAATACTACCTTTCCAGAGGAATGCATATTGATGATTTTGCACCGAATTTATCTTTCTTTTTTCTAATGGCGTTGATCCGGAATATGCAGTTATCGGAAGAGTTGCTAGAAAAATCTGGGCTAAGGCCATGAAGATAAAATACAATGCCAATGAAAGAAGTCAAATGTTGAAATATCACATACAAACTTCTGGTCGATCCCTGCATGCACAAGAAATTTCTTTTAACGATATCAGAACGACACTCCAAGCATTATATGCCATCTATGATAATTGTAATTCACTACACACTAATGCCTATGATGAAGCTATAACAACTCCAACTGAAGAATCGGTGCGAAGAGCCATGGCCATTCAACTCATCATCAATAACGAATTGGGTCTAGCTAAAAATGAAAATCCATTACAAGGATCTTTTATCATAGAAGAATTAACTGAACTTGTGGAAGAAGCTGTACTTATGGAATTCGATAGAATTTCAGAGCGAGGTGGTGTATTAGGAGCTATGGAAACGATGTATCAACGCAGTAAAATCCAAGAAGAATCCTTGTATTACGAAACACTCAAACATACTGGTGAATATCCTATAATAGGTGTCAATACCTTCTTAAGTAAAGATGGCTCTCCAACCATTTTGCCTAAAGAAGTTATACGCGCTACTGATGAAGAAAAAAAGGATCAAATCCATGCATTAGAAAATTTGAAAAAAGCCAATATCAGTGTTTCAGATAATCATTTGAAAAATTTACAATTGATGGCCATTAAAAATAAAAATATTTTTGAAGAATTGATTGAAGCTACAAAATATTGCTCCCTAGGACAAATTACTCAGGCATTATATGCTGTTGGTGGAAAGTATCGAAGGAACATGTAAGGGATCAATAAAAATTATTTAATTTTACCATCATCAATAAAAAAAGAAGCACTTCTTAAAAATAATAATTAAAACAGAATGTCAAAAATTACATTATGATTAGATTTTTTTTTCTGATACTATTATTCATCAATATTGCAGAGAACAATCTTAGTGCCAACACAATCATCGTTGGTGTCAATCAGACTTATACTTCTATCCAATCAGCTTACAATATAGCCAAACCTGGTGATACCATTCTTGTAAATGAAGGTATATATACCCAAACCGAATATCTGAGCGGTACTAAAGGTAATGACAAAAACAATATTTACGTCATTTCAAAAAAAAGACACGGTGCAATCTATAGAGGTGGGTCAGAAGCTTGGCATTTAAGTTCCGTTTCCTATATTGTTATCGAAGGGTTTGTGTTCGAACAACAAACCGGTAATGGTGTCAACATGGACGATTCAGGAAGTTTAGTGAATCCTTCTACAAATATTGCAATAATCCACTGCATATTTAGAGATATTAAAGCAACCGGAAACAATGACTTATTAAAATTGTCAGGATTGGATTTTTTCTCAATATCAGAATGTACATTTTTAAATGGAAGCCTCGGAAGCTCAGGTAGTGGAATTGATATGGTAGGATGCCACAATGGTAGAATTAATAAATGCACTTTTGAAAACATGGGTGCCAATAGTATCCAAATGAAAGGAGGAAGTCAATACATCCGGATTGAAAAAAACTTTTTTAAAAAAGGTGGGCAACGAGCAATCAATATTGGCGGAAGTACCGGGTTGGCATTTTTTAGACCTCAGAATGCAACATTTGAGGCTGCAGATATAAATGTATGGTCGAACATATTCATTGAATCTGACACACCCATTGCATTTGTAGGATGTATCCGAAGTAAAGTGGTAAACAATACCATAATCAATCCGGTAATTTGGATTTTTAGAATACTTCAGGAAACGGTTGACCCCAATCGTTTTGCTCCTTGTGGAATGAATGAATTTACAAATAACATTATTTATTTCCCAAATAATATTAGAACGATTGTTAATATTGGACCAAATACAGATCCTTCTTCATTTATTTTTTCAAATAACTTATGGTACAATCATCAGAATCCAAGTTTTAATCAATACAATTTACCTGTAGCAGAAACCGGAAGTATCAAAGGCAAGGATCCATTATTTGTAAACTTAACACAAGAAAATTTTAATCTTTTAAAAGCTCACCAGCCATTGGTCAAGGCAAATCGGTGATCGCACCTATTGAAGATTATAATGGAAATCTTTTTGAAATTACCAACCGATCAATTGGAGCCATAGAATATCAAAAAGTAAGCAATAATGATGATTTAAATACTTCATCCATGTTAGTTTATCCAAATCCATCTAAAGGATTAATACATATTATTTCCGACCTTATAAAAGGTGAACATTTAAAAATAACAATTTTTTCAATCCAAGGAAACTTTATAAAAAGCATACCAATTAATACTACAACAAACCCATCCATCGACTTGCAAATGAATGATGGAACTTACATGTATATCATAGAAGATTCAAAAGAGAAAATTCTCAAAAGATCCTTGTTATTGATTTCAAAATAACTTTAAGCGTAGTTAGTAAAAGGTTTCCTTTATGGAGTGGTTGATCAAAGGCGTATTGTTAGGCATTAGTATTGGCCTTTTGGTGGGGCCTTTGTTTTTTGCATTGATACAAGCAGGTATGGAATATGGATTCCGCAAAGGATTTCTTTTTGCAGCAGGAATTTGGATTAGTGATTTCATTCTATTAATGCTCACCTATTTTATATTTAAAAATATTCCACTACCTACAAACACAGATGATATCAGTCCGATTCTTATAGTTATCTGCGCTGCAGCATTTATATTAATTGGTTTAAACATTATGCTCTCACCAACAAAAAAAATGGATCATCAATATCTTCCTACTTCTAAATTATGGACAGTCTTGGTCACAAAAGGTTTTATTGTTAACACCATGAATCCATCTGCATTTTTAATTTGGATGAGTGTTGCGACTATTGCCAATAAAATAACTTTAAAACCCAGTGGCACAGAAATTCTTATGTTCTATTTGAGCATTGGTATCACCATCATTGGTTTAGATTTGTTGAAAATATTCTTAGGTAAGAAAATTGCTTTAAAATTCAAGGATGGTATCCTGTCAAAATTCAAATATGTGTCGGGCGTTTTTTTTATAATTAATGGGTTATATTTGGTGTACGTCGCCATATTCTAAAATAAAAAAACAAAGTATAAACATTTTAACAATAATAATGCATGCTTATATTTTACCATTGAGAAAATAATGACACAAAAACTAATTAAATAAATATTCTATTCGTAATATTCAAAAAGATATTCATCCTTATATTCAATCTCATTCGCTATTAGTTCAGTTAGGTATTCTGATTTGAACGATACCTTTTTATGATGTATCTTTTGATTTTGAATATATTTATAAACTTTATCCAAATGAGATCGACTATAAGAAAATGCTCCAAATCCGCTTTGCCATTCAAATTTATTTTTGATTAGCCCCTTTTCGTTAATCCAATTATTGCTTGCTCTTTTTATATCTTTAACCAAATCAGAAATGGATATCGCAGGATTCAAACCTATTAATATATGAATATGATCTATCATACCATTTATTGCTAGCATTTTATGTCTATAGTTTTGTACAACAGCAGTTATATATTTATATAATTCTTCTTCCCATGTTTCACTTATAAAACTTTTTCTACCCTTCACTGCAAAAACCAATTGGATAATCAATTGTGTATATGTGTTACTCATTATAAATTCATTGAATCAAACAGGTTGCCCCGCTGGGCAAATTAAAATCTAAAATTAACCTACAAAATAAATGCCATTTTATGGTATTTATTTTAGATAAGTAGTTGCCCCGCTGGGGCAATGATAATTCATACATTGGTTTTGCAGCTATTATTTTGATAAGACGAGCTTGCCCTGTTGAATCTTTTATAATACATACGATGGTGTTACAAATTTTATTTTGATATATGGAGATTGCTACGTTGGGGTAATTTAAATAAATACATTGGTTTTATAATTTTGGTTTTGAGGCAAATAAATAGATTCAGGATACTTGAAACAAAGGGACTGCTATTATAAATATTTTGGGTATAATACTAAACATAAAAATATTCTTCTGTCAGATAAATACTTTTGATAAATCTCTATGTACGAGATTTTTAAAGCCAAGGCTATAACATCTTAATGAAACTTTAATTATACAAATTATATACCTTCTGTTCAATCTATGTATAAAATCTTAACTTGGAAAATCATTAGCCCAATAGGTCAATTTCTTTGTAGCATTGCAAAATGCGTAAATCTTTGTCCCAACAGACCATGCTCCTAGTAGCATCGTAAGATGCGTAAAATCTTTCCCAACGAGCCATCCTCCTAGTATCTTCGAAACATGAATAAATCTTTACCAAAAAAACCAACCTTTTTTTAGCATATTATGATGCACAAATCTTTTACCAACGGTCCAAACTCCTTATTGCTTCGAAACATAAATAAATCTTTGCATCGAAAGACGGTCAAATCTTTGTCCCATCAGGCTTACATCCTTGTACCATCAAAACTTGGGTAAATCTTTGCCCCATAGACCCATCCTTACTGTAGCATCACACGATACGCAAATCTTTTTCACAACGAGCCAAACTCATTATAGCTTAGAAAAATGAATAAATCTTTGTCTCGAAGAACCAACTTCCCTGTTGCATCGAAAGACGATCAAATCTTTGTCCCATCGGGCTTACATCTTTGTACCATCAAAACTTGGGTAAATCTTTGCCCCAGCAGGGCAACCCCCTTGTAGCATCGTAAGATGCGTAAATTATTGCTCCAGCGGAGCAACCTATTTGCAAGATTAAAAATCAAAAATACCCTCAGGTAAAATCATAAAAACGATCTTTTCTACCTCATCTATTTCTTCTACAAAATCTTCGTGTAATGGAATTAATAATGATCTACCCTCATGCATAACTCTGGCCATCAACTGCGATGGATATTCTTCAATACTGGTAATAGCAACATTATAATTCGATGTCCGATCATGAATCGAGTAGCCCTCTAATCCTTGACTTTTACCTTGAATCTTGGCAGATCTTTTTGTTGCTTTTGATAATTTATTTTCATCTATATAAAAACTTTGATGACTTAATACTCTTGCCTGCTCAGGATTATCTACACCTTCTAATTTCAACAAAGTACTCCCATCTGTTTTACATCATTCAATAAAAAAGGAACGTGACATCCGTTTATTTTAAAAAAACGACCTTTTCACTTAGTATATGTTTTTTGAAAATTGGATTCATTTCAACATCTAAAATGCCTTTTATTCCATGTGATTTGTAACATTTGCCAGCTTCAATAAAATCAATCATAAACCTAATTATGTTGAATTAAATATTGGCGAATAATAACACCACGTTCTGCCTTGGGATCATAAGGAGTATTGGGATTGGCGAAACCTCTTTTTAAAAACCATGCTTCGTGATACACCATACCAATATGATCTGCATATTTAGAATTCGATTTGATTTTAATAATTTCATCTGTATAATCAGCTTCCTCAACACTGAGAACGTTTTCAAATGAACCAGAAGAAATCAATTCTTTTGATTTTATATCTAAATAATAATAAGAATTATTATTCCAATAACTAAAAAGTTCAAAGGGTTCCCCTTGGAAAGTTATCAATTGCCTTGAACCAATATAAACATTACCATTCCATGATTTATTTTTAGCAACAGGATAAACTAATTTAATAAAATCAAGACCAAACTCTGTTTTGATCAATTTGCTTTTACTCGAAGTGACGAATGAATTTCCAACCAATTCCCAGGATGCACTGGAATCTTTTCTTAGGTATTGATCTAAAGAAAATACCAATTCATTATTTGCATTTCGAAAAGTATCTACTACTTCTTCCATGATTTCAACACTTACTGAATCAATAGTAACCACAATTTCCTTGGAAAAATAAATAGAGTCCGTTTTATAAATCCAAAATTTACCCAACTCTAATGGCGTATAAGTATAACCAAAAGTAGTTTCATCCAATACTTCAACTTCAGGATCACAAGCATTGATAACTAAACCTGTTACCAATATTATAACTATCGTTTTTATGAATTGCATCTTTACCATTAATGATTAAAATTAAATAACGAATTCCGAATGATACCACCACAAACCACATCATCACCTTCATAAATGACAGCCGATTGACCGGGAGCGATACCTCTAACAGGAGCATGGAAGTGAATTTTTAATTCGTCGCCTTGGTGTTGGACCTGACATACATGTCCAGGATCTTTATATCGAACTTTAGTAACGAAATCCTCATCACCCGGCACGGTATTATATTTTAACCAATTCAGTTTGCTAACATCCATAGCTGGTCTTGACAGCTCCATTTCTTCTCCCAAAACAACTGTATTGGTCTCCGGAATTATGTCGGTAACAAACATTGGTTTCCCAAATGCTTTTCCTAAACCTTTACGTTGGCCCACGGTATAAAAAGGATATCCATCATGATAACCTAAAACCGATCCAGATTGATCTATAAATAGTCCACCTTTGACTTCATCTTCTAATCCTTCTACCCGGCGCTTTAAAAAACCTCTATAATCATTGTCAGGTACAAAACAAATCTCGTAACTCTCGGCCTTTTTTGCCAAATTATCGTATTGACGATCAGCAGCAAACTGTCTCACTTCCGGCTTAAGATATTCAGCTAGCGGAAACACACTTCTTCCAAGAGCTTCCTGTGTTAGTCCCCATAATACATAGGATTGATCCTTGACCAAATCCTTAGCTTTGGATACATAATACCGGTCTTCAAGTTTATTCTTGCGCACATAATGTCCTGTGGCGATGAATTCACAATCCAGTCCGTCAGCCCGCTTTAATAAGGCATTCCACTTGATGTGTGTGTTGCACATCACGCATGGATTAGGGGTCCTGCCAGCGATATATTCATCTACGAAATTGTCAATCACAGCATCGCCGAATTCATCCCGAATATCTAAAATAAAATGATGAAAACCCATATCTACAGATACTCTTCGAGCATCCTGGAGGGAATCTAAAGAACAGCAGCCTGTTTCCTTTTTAGAACCACCCGAAGAAGCGTAATCCCAGGTTTTCATAGTGATCCCAATCACCTCATATCCCTGCTCATGCAGCATGATGGCAGCTACCGTACTGTCGATACCTCCACTCATAGCTACTAAGATTTTTCCCAATTTACTCATAAAAACTTAGCTACAAATATAATACATATTAATAAATAATCGAATATAAAAATTTCAACTAAATAATATCTTTTCCTAAATATATGCTTCAAATATTTGACTCTCTCGTATATTTGCACTCCAATTCAAAAGTCTAATAGAAGTATTAGCCTGTTACAAACGGATAAACCCTTGATATGGTTCAGTTTCGGACTCTTTTATTAGACTGAAATGAAACAATCAAAGGCCTGGTAACGGTAATAAATTGCGGGAGTAGCTCAGTTGGTAGAGCACGACCTTGCCAAGGTCGGGGTCGCGAGTTCGAGTCTCGTCTCCCGCTCTTAATATAATAGTTAAGAGCACATGTCAATATAGATTGACATATAACTATTGTACCAGCCCAGGTGGTGAAATTGGTAGACACGCAGGACTTAAAATCCTGTGGACAGTAATGTTCGTGCGGGTTCAAGTCCCGCCCCGGGTACAAGGTTCAGCGAAAGTTGAACCTTTTTAATTATATCTGGGTCGAACATAAGTCGAACAAAACTAAATCTTTTTCTCTTTCAAATAACATTTTGTATTTTGAGAAAAAGTATGAAAAATACTAGAATCAAAGTTCAGACTAGTGAAATTGCATTAATGCATTGTGAATCATCAGAAGATGCGCGCAAAAATTTAGAGTTGCATGTTTGGAATTTTATTGATTTGTATAAAGAAGATCTTATCGATTACCAAGTTTCATATACAACTTTTATCCATCCAAAATTTGGTTTAACCTTGAGTTCTTTATCAGTATTAAGGATTAAGGAATCTCCTAAATCAACAACTTAATAATTGATTCGAAAAATCGCAAAAATGGAAGTCATTTGTCTATCTGATGAAGCATTTTATGCACTTATTGAGACAGTAGTGGCTCGGATAAAAGATAAGGAAGGCATCAAAGGAGATAAATGGATTTCTGATGAAGAGGCTATGTCAAAGCTTCGGATTAAAAGTAAGACCACCCTACAAAAACTAAGGGATGAAGGAAAAATTAGATTTTCCCAGCCAGAAAAGAAAATTATTTTATATGATACCGATTCAATAGATATATATTTGGAAAAACATTCAAAAAATTCATTCTGATGGAAATAGATGAAAGTAAATATATTAAGGGATTTAATGCTGGGTATTTTCTTTCTAAATACGAACCAAAGGTATCGTTGGAATTGTTGGAACATATTCACCCTATCAATTCGTATATTTCAGGCATGAACTTTGGACAAAAGGAATTTCAAATTGAGATTGATAAAAACCAATTAGAAGAACTTAAATCCATAAGACATCAAAAGGACAATTCTAGAAATTTAGAATAACTAATTTTAAGGTTCTGAAATGACAAATATTACTTTAGCAGAATATATCTTAAGATACAACAATGATACTTTACCCCATGTGAAAGAGTCTAGGCAAATTACTAATTCCGTCATATTCAAAAACGTTTTAGGGCTACCTACTCCAACTACTCCTAATCCTCAAACATTCAGTTATATTTACTTTATCTTAGATCCAGAATCCAGAAATTGTGTTAGTGTTGTTCAACTCTTGGAAGATGACTTGCATGCTTTCACTAGTTCTAACAATCGGAAGAAAGGATTCATTAAAAATGCAATGGTAGCTGCTATTCTACCTGATAGATTTAAGCATAATGATTCTATTGAAATTAGTTTGCTTAATGATGGCCAGTCAGATTATAATATTTCTACTAAAGTAACTGAAAGTCTAGGTTTTCAAAAAATTGGAGCTGATGAGGACAAGTTTGTATTATTGAAAAAAGACTTTGAAGTTGAAATCTTAAAGAACCTCAATAAATAAAATAGTGCTTTTCAACATTTTTAAATGCTAAATAATCAAATTTACTTATTATTGGTAAATTTATGTTGCATTCAGAATGGATATTTACTTTAATGATTCAACCATTGAGAAGTCAAAGATAGAGCATCAAATATTATCATATTTAGATCATCACTATCCCATAGCTTCCTTTTCTTAGATTCCCATGATGCTAAGTCCTTGAAATCAATAACAAAAATCTGATTTTAGCGACTGCTCATAAACATCTCTGATCTAATAATTTGAATACTGTACAACTTTTTGCTTCTCCTTAACAAGAAAGAAACAAGTATTTAATGCATCCTAATTGCAAAAATTACTTAAATATTTCAAATTTAGTATGTTTTATTTAATATTATATACATTTGGACTTTAATTTCATTATACAATAAATCATACCAAAAGTAAGAAACAATTAATAGTTCGTGTAAAGGAAAAGGAAAGGATTAAAGGAGATAAATGGATTTCGGGTGGTGAAGCTATGTCAAAGCTTAGAATTAAGAGCAAGACTATCCTACAAAAACTAAGAGATGAAGGAAAAATTCGATTCTCACAACCAGAAAAGAAAATAATTCTATATGATACCGATTCCATTAATGTATATTTGGACAAACATTCAAAAAAAATTTCTAATGGAATTTGATAAGCAAAAATTTATTGAGGGGTTAAATACAGGGCACTTACTCGCTAATTATGAACCTAAGTTAGTAATCTCATTTTTAATCAATATTCAGCCTATCAATTCATATTTATATGAATTGAAATGTGAGAGAAATGAATTCGAATTATCAAAAGCACAATTAATTGAATTTGCACAAATTAGAAATAACTTGAGGGAAGATAATTTTTTAAGCAAGAATTAACCATTATACATTTATAAACAGTTTAAAATGGAGGATTGTTCTTTTCCAATATTTTTTGCACGAGAAATTGAGCATCGTAATGAACGAATTGAAATAAATGATGGTACATATGAAATTAAAAATGATCCTGCATACTCATATGGTTCTATTATTCCTAATGATACTTTTACTAAAATTGATAACCTTTCTTTCGATTTCTTAATGTCAGCTAAGTTCGAAAACAGTAAAACTAATAAAAATTTTATTGGAGTTCTTAATCTTAATAAAATTGTAATGTCATTTTTTAATATTGGTATTCATACTTGTAAAAATATTAAACAAATAAATGATATTTCAAAATCTAATTTATTTAAAATGGTAATTGAAAAATTCACTGAAGACTTAAATGAATTTTTTGATATAGATGGTGAAATTCAATATTTAGGGCTAAATTTTAAAAGTCCTAATTTGAAAACTTCTACATTTGACCGCAATTTAAACCTTAGAATAGGTTTACACCTTGATAGTTGGGACAGAAAAAATTGAATGATAGGGAGAATTCAAGAAATAGAATTTGTATTAATTTAGGCAAAGAAGTAAGGCATTTTATATTCTTAAATAAGAAAATTATTGAACTTATAGATGATTTAGAAATTGACAATTTTGATCTTAGAGGTGGTTCTGAACTAGGGCGATTATATCTGAGGAAATACCCAAATCAACAAATTACAAAATTAAATATTTATCCTGGAGAGGCTTATATTGCACCTACTGAAAATATAATTCATGATGCCACTACATTAAATAAAGCATTTCCTGACATTACTTTGTCGTTAATTGGTAACTTCTGGGTTAAAAAGGATCTATTTAGATAATTTCCAAAATAGTTCCAGTAAGATAATTTTCTACCAACCAACAAAGTAATTATTATTAATTAGTTGAAAATAAAATAATTACAAATTATTTAAATATATATATTTATTATCTTTTCAATTTAACAAATTTTTATCATAGCTTAGCATCCTTAAATTGGGGGATAGGAATTAGAGATGCAAGTTTTGAAATACCTTAGATGTATATCATTTTAGCTTAGACTTTTTTTTAAATTTAAACTAATTATATGGAAAACATTTCAAAAGAAACTTTAGGTGCTGCATTGATTCAGACAGGAAAACCAGCACTTATTCGAGTCGCTGAACGATTGATTAATGAATCAAACAAGTCATTTTGTGATCACACAGATTACTCCGCATTCGTAGATTCACCTTTATAATTGTCATCAATATGGAAAACAAGTCAAAAGAAAAAATCAAAGTTTTTCTCCTAAAGGTTAAAGCAAGATGTAATATAAATTGTTCATATTGTTATGAATATAATTCTAGTGATCAATCCTGGAGGGAAAAACCAGGTACAATGTCAAACCATACACTTATTTCTACTGTAAAAAGAATATCGGAATATGTGCAGGAGAAAGATTTAAAGGCTATTAATGTTGTTTTTCATGGAGGGGAACCATTACTTGTTCCACTTGAGTTTTTTTCTAAAGCAGTAGATTTATTTCGAAACATGATATCAAACACATGTTCAATTAAATTTTCCTCCAAACGAATGGCATTTTAATAACAAAACAAATTTTAGATGAATTTATTCGATTAGGAATTAAAGTGGGAATTAGTATTGATGGAACAAAAGAAAGTAATGATAAATATCGTGTTGATTTCAAAGGCAATTCGACTTTTGATGATGTTATGAAGGGTATTGATTTACTAAACAGAGAAAAGTACATTAAAATAAATGGTGGAGTCCTTACTGTAATAAATCCAAGTAATCCAGCATTGGAAACTTACAGATTTTTAAAAAGCCTTGAAGTTCCCGCAATTGATTTTTTAATGCCTCACCATAATTATATAGATAAACCATGTTTCCCTTTAGGGGAATCTAATGGTAGTATATCTAATTGGTTAATTACTGTTTTTGATGAATGGTATGAAAATGGTGATGCTATTTCTATTAGAATATTTGAGCATATTATTCATTTACTTTTAGGCGGTATTTATGCTGTAGAAAACTTAGGACTCGCACCAATTGAGTTAATCGTAATTCAAACCGATGGGGCCTACGAAGCAGTGGACAGTCTTAAATCAACATTTGATGGTGCCATATACACTGGCAAAAATGTATTCGAACATTCTTTTGACGAGGCGATTTCTCATTATTTAATTGGTTCACGATTAGATAGAGTAAATAATTTGTGCGTTGAATGTCTTAAGTGTGATGTTGTGAAAATTTGTGGAGGCGGTTACATACCTCATAGATATTCTGAAAATGGCTTTATGAATCCATCAGTCTATTGTGAAGATTTATATCGATTAATTCATCATATTAAAGTGAAAATATCACAAATTAAAGGTATCTCTCAACATACGGAATTGGTTGCACAGCCAATAAATCATTGATTTTCAATTGCTGTTGAATATTCCCTAATTTGAAAATAATTTATTGATTTGAATTGGTTTATCAAATTTTACTAATTTAGCAATCAATTAATTGAGAAATCCAGAGGTTTATGCTATAATCTCTAAATGTGCCCTATATGGAATGATCAAATTTCTAATAGATCCGAAAAGCGATTACTACTAAATTTTATAAACCAATTCATCTTAGAGGAGAAGTACAATAAGTATCCAATTGATAGAAAAGCTATATTTAAATTACTTCAACATGAGTGGTATCAATTGGCAATAGAATTAAGTATTATACCTCCAAAACAAAATAAAAATGAGATTTACAATTTAGTAAAAACTAGTATTCAATCATTATCAAAACTTCCTGTTGGATTTGGCTCAACGCCCAATTTAATGTACAAGTTGGAAAGTGGTTCTAAGGGTACTGATTGCCTTGGGAGCGACATTAATTTTAAGCAGTATTTTGGACCATAATAAAATTACATATAAATTCATATCACCTGTCGGTCATATTGCAATACTTGCATTTCTAAATAACAAAATTTACTATTTAGACGCAAGAAATAATGTTATTTTACTGCTTAAAGGATTTATACACTCAATTTTAAGTGAATCTAAATATTTTTACAAACTAAATTTTTCAACACCATTTACCATTAATTTCTATTCTTTTGGATTCATTTATAAAAGAAAGGAAGATGTATTGACAGCTATAGTATCTAACATAGGTGTTTTGAATAATTTATGTCTTGGTAACAAACTTGGCACTTCTATGGAAGTAGAAAAGCAAATGAAAGCCGCAATATCTATTAAAAAAGAACTTTTAGGTATGGATGTAAGAAGGGCTACGAGCTTATTCAATAAAGATTTCTTATATTATCAAAAAGCAAATAATGATATTATTTCTAATGAGAAAAATAGACTAAAAAAATTGGATTTTATAAAATAAGCAAGGCATCATAAGTAGTTGATACATTCAAAATTTATAAATCATTCAATATTAATAAGCTTAGCAATATTTCCGATACAAATTGTTAAGTTAAAATGTAAAGCCCTATCAATAAAGGGTTTCAGAGGTTGCGTATTTATTTGGGCAACAACTGGGCAACAAAACCCACTAAAACAAGTGCAAGTACAGCACAAAGAAAAGAAAAATGTTGTTTAGTGTAGAGTGTGTTTGTCCTTATCATAAGCAAAAGGCGAAGATAAGTTTTTACACTATCTTAATTGACTAACAACTGCTTCCAATTGTAAGCCCATATACTGGCAGAACTCTTCAACGGTAACAACTTGGTGTTGCTCTTTGTTGAAGTACTCTTTAATCCTCTTAATAAGGTATCTACCATATCTGTCGCTTTTGCCTGTGATTATCTGAATGTCTTTCGGATAAATACACAGTCTATTCATTTAACTAATACTCTTTTCATACTCTATCCATACATCAGGTATAAAGTAAACATTGCAAAGATAATATGTTTTTGTGAGTGGTAAAAGTGTGTTTGTTGGAATAATGTGGCAATAACGGAAATGTCGGAAGTGGTTATTTGTAGAGCCTTAAAAAGCATTATAGTTTTGTATCGTGATGAAGAAAATAATTGTATCGGTTTTGTTTTTAATGGCTTTTACAGCCGTTTTTTCGCAAGAAGAAGCAAGGGTTATGAAAGTTAAGGATGGCGATACATACGTTCTTAAAACAACTGCAAAGGAGCATACAATAAGGTTATTAAATGTTGATGCTCCCGAACTAAATCAACACTGGGGTTTTAACTCTTGGCTCAATGTAAAAGCCTTGATACTTGGTAAGGTGGTAAAGTTTGAAGTATTGAAAACTGATGTGTACGGTAGAGAATTGGCAATGGTATATGTGGATGGGCAAAGACTGGATGAAATACTTATTGCAAATGGTTGGGCTTGGCACTACATCAATTTTGATACTGATGCAAGGCTTGAAGATTTGATGCGGAAAGCATCAAGCGAAAGAAAAGGACTTTGGGAATGTGGGGCTGAAAAAGTTTGTCCGCCCTGGCTATTCAGAAAGTATAATGCAAGAAACAGATACAGGTTTTGTAAAGGCTGTATCGCAACAAAAAAGTAATTACTAACAATTTAAATAAATAACAAAATGGCAAGATTAAAAGGCTTACTAAAAATAGAAGGTACATTGGATAACCTTACCTTCTACAAAACACAGGATGGACATCTTGTGAAAACAAAAAGTGGTGTATCTGGTGACAGAATAGCCAATGATCCTAACTTTCAACGTACCCGTGAAAACGGGAAGCGAATTTGGAAGCTCTGCAAGTGCTGGAAAATTACTCCGCAATGCTGTTCGTAATTTGATGATGAACGCAAGTGACAACCGTGTTACCAGTCGTTTAACGCAAATAATGACACAGATTAAAAACTACGATGCCACTTCTCCAAGAGGTGAAAGGAATGTAGGTATTGGAATTGCGGACCCAATGGCACAAGCCTTATTGAAAGGCTTTGATTTCAATGATAGTGCAACTTTAGGTAGTGTTGTATTTGCTCCGTTCACTGTAAACACTGGTACTGGTGATATTGCTTTCCCTGCATTCACTCCTATCAATGATATTTACTACCCTACTGGAGCAACCCACGTTAGTTTTAAATCTGCATTTGCTGATGTGGATTTTGTAAACAACGTAAGTGCAATTGAATACAGCCCTGTGCAAAATATTGTAATTGATGGCACAAACACACCATTCAATTTACTTCCTGCCGGTGTTCCAGCAGGTGCAGGCACAAAACTTTATTTCTTGACGATTGAATTTTTCCAAGAAGTAAACGGTATTCAATACTCGTTAAAAATGGTGCTTACAACGTGTTAAACATTGTTGAATTAGCCTAATAGCTTTCTTTCTTATCGGTTAAATAGAAGCCCTGCCCTTGTGGTGGGGCTTCTTGTTTTAAAGCAATAGCAAAGCCCTAAAAGGGCAATGCTGAAAGCTCACGAACACCTGATGGATAGCACCAAACGAAACAACCACAAGGAAGCTGATAAACCTTGATGCCAAAAACTGGCTGATGGGCTAACCGAGACCTGCGGATGTAACGCTGATAAGCAAAAGGTGAAAGCTGCAAGTGCTGATGGAGAACCTGCGGAGTAAAAGGACAAATGCCTAACTGGCTGCCTGCTGAAATACGTGGATGATTTTGCATAATGAAATAATTTATATGCTTCTCTCAGCAAGGGGATAAAAACCAAAAGGAAACGGAATAAATGATAGCCTTGTGCGTTGGCCTTGTGTTTATGCCGTAGTCTTTTGGTTTTTTAGTGTTGGCTTTGTGCGTCTGCCCCCTTGCTATTTTTGCATATAAATTTTTATTGGTGCAAAAGCATTTCCCCAGGTTATGGCAGCCAATACGGCTACCTTTTAAAGTGCCTGTACATCATTGCTTTTTTTACATCGGCTAAGAGTGCCAATGTTTCGTACATCTGCTTTTCTTTTCGTTCTATCAGCTTTACTTTATGGACATCCTGCACAAAGGCATATTTATCTTTGCTGACTGCTTCGGCTTGTGCTTTAATGGTGCTTTTAAAATCACTGATGCGGATAAATGGAATAACTGAACCAGTGAGGAACTGATGAAAATGCTTTGCCTTCCACAAGCCGAAAGAAAGGGTTTTGTAAAAATCCATATCATCTGAATTTTTGCAGGCAATTACAAAGCAATTGGGGCAAGGCTTTTCAAGTGGTTTGCCACTATTTAAACCTTTGCATAAAATGTAAACATCAAAATCGCTTGTTTGATTTTTTGGATTGAATGTGTGAATTTTTGGACTGTGCATAATACTTGCTTTTAAGTTTGTATCTGCTTTTGCCCTTGCCTGTGCTGTGCTTCGCTTACGCTCCGCAACACATATATAATTTGACAAAGAAAAAAAAACAAAAAAAGAAAGCATTCTGATAGGTGGCGGGGCTAAAAAACCAAAAAGGAAACGGAATAAGTCCCGAAGGGTGAAAGGCAAATACCAATAAAAAATAAAAGATTATTTGCCTTTCATTATGCCGTAGTCTTTGGTTTTTTATCAGCGTGGGCTTGTGTGAGCCACCTAATTTTGCTGCACTTTTTTATTTTTATTTTTTATCCTCTTTTCAAAACTGTATTCAGGATTTCAATAAAATTTCCATTGATAAAACCGATTGGCTTAAATCAAAATCACTATTCAAAAAACGAAATGTCTTTAGTGCGTTGGATAGGGGCTTTATGTCGCAGAAAAAATAAAGCATACCATAATGTGGTAGCGTAGGAAAAAAGCAAGTGTATGACTGAATGGAATGTTGCAAAAAGTGCGGAGGTGCTTGGAGTGGCTTGTAGCTTTTGCTTGTGTGTGATTGCGTTTTTTGTAAATTATTTCAACACAAAAACATTGTAGCGTAGGCAAAGCAAAAGCCAAGACACGGAAAGCAAAGGGTTGGTTTTGCAATATGGAATGAGGGAAATACTCTTGCTGTGCGGTGCAAAATAAATGGTGAAATGAATGGAAGTGTAATGTAGTGGAAGGTAGTGTAGCAAAGCGAAACGCTGTAACGAAATGGAACTGGAATGAATGAACCTTTTATTGCACATTGCCATCAACAACTAATGCTTTATTTTTTTCTGCACCGCTGAAAAGGGTGGTTGGGGTGTGTGGCTTTACTCACTGCTTTTCTATTTTTTTATTGGTGTTCGTGAATTTGCTTCGCTGCATTTGGGGGGCTGTGCGGTGGGAGAAAAGACGGCTTCCATTTTATCAAAATGGCTATGGTATTGGCTATTTAACATAATGTTATTATGTGACAGCCTGTGCGGTTGGATGCTTGCATAAGCTATGGCAAAAGGCTGTGCGTAGCGAACACATAATGCCACATTATGTTATTTAGCTTCAGGCAGTTTTTATACTGGCATAAGCGGAACGGTGGTGGTGGTTGGAGTGTAGCGTTTTTTGTTGCTATGCTGTGTGTTGGCTTGGCTCTTTGGCTGTGGAGCAAAGCGGAACAGGCAATGTGCCAAATGCTTGGGGAGCATAGCCACAAAAAATATGACAGTTAAAAACTGACTGCAATACCATAGG